>JBGYFE010000137.1:0-3076 GCA_041819925.1 Capnocytophaga sp. | reverse complement strand
TAACATATAGTTTTAAATTTGCAGTGACATATATGAAAGAACTTTTATTAAAACATAAACAGGTCTTCCTTTTCGTGGTCGCCGGAGCACTGAGTGCTATAGTAGAAATTGGTTCGTTTAAAGTTTTCAGTGTTTATTTGCCCTCTATTTTTTCTCAAGAAAACGAGTTTCATGGTATCCACTTTCCACTGAGTAATATTTTTTCTACCAGTTGTGGTATTATCACCAATTATTTTTTGAGCATCTGGTTCGTGTTTGAGCGAGGCAAACATTCGAAAAAGCGTGAGTTTGCATATTTTATGTTTGTTTCTTTTTTCTCGACCATCCTCAGTTTAATTTTCTTCCAAATTTTCTTTAGATTCATGTTTACCGCTCATCTTGATTTAGGTTATATTGTACTCAGTAAAGAAATCTTAAGCAAAATAGCTGCTATTTTACTGGTATCGGTGTTAAATTATACCGTAAAGAAAAAAGTTATTTTCAACGGTTAACAATTATTAATGAAGATTAGCCCTTTAATAATTCAGCAAAAAGCGATTTTCAAAAGCATATGACAAAAGTTTTAAATTATATCTGGCGCGGCTGGATGATGCTTTTAGGAGCATTTTTAACCATTATTCTCGGAATTCCGGTCTTGCTTTTTTCCATTAAAAAAGAACATTATAATTACGCTTATTTCTTCATACGTATTTGGTGTTACGGAATGTTTTACGGCATGGGCTTCCGTTATGAGTTAATTAATCTGACTGATAAAAAGATTGATAAAAACCGGCAATACGTTTTCATTTCTAACCATACATCAATTATGGATGTGATGTTGCCGTGCATTTTGATGCCTCACCATCCGCTCTGTTATGTGGGCAAAAAAGAATTGGTGAAAATTCCGATTTTTGGAATCATCTATAAAAGGATATGTGTGATGGTAGATCGCACTTCCCCTCGCAGCCGTGCAGATGTGTACCGCCGCTGTGCCGAAAGAATGGAAGAAGGACAAAGCATTGTAATCTTTCCTGAAGGTGGTGTCCCTGATGACACAACCGTTATTTTAGATTCATTTAAAGATGGAGCTTTTACTCTTTCTGCGAAACATCAGTCGCCGATTGCCGTCTTTACGTTTGTGGGTTTAAAGGAAATGTTTCCTTTCAATTATTCCAAAGGCCATCCTGGAAAAGTGAAAATTTATTTCAATGACATTATGGAGCCAACGCAACCTGTAGAATTGCTCAAAGCAGAAGCACATCAGAAAATTAAAAACACCCTCAAAAACTCAATTTGAGTATTTAAATAGTTATATTTGTTTTCAAATAATTAAAATATCACGATAAATATGAACCCCAATCAGCAACAGACCAAATGGTCACAGTTTTTATCATTAATTGTAGTTTTCTTCTTTTGGGGATTTGTAGCTGCTAGTAATGATATTTTAATCCCTGTTTTTAAGAAATGGTTTGTGCTTTCGCAAGTTCAAAGTCAGTTAGTAGCTTGGGCCTTTTACGTTGCGTACTTTATAGGTTCGGTAATTTTCTTTATTATATCATTGAAAACAGATATTTTACAAAAGTTTGGTTATAAAAAAACGCTTGCAGTCGGGCTTGTAATATCAGCAATTGGTGCATTTTTATTTGTACCGGCAGCATCTTCAGCAAGTTTCTGGTTCTTTTTAGCAGCTTTATTTATTGTAGGATTGGGATTTTCAGTTCAACAGATTGTTGCAAATCCTCTTGCGATAAAAATGGGCAGTCCACAAACAGGTGCGCATCGGCTAACCATGGCGGGTGGAATCAACTCTTTGGGTACGACCATAGGACCGATTTTAGTTGGTATTGCCTTATTCGGAATGGGCAACAAGGAAGAAACGACTGTAAAAAGCAGTGAGCTTTCTAAAATTGAAGTGATAAAAAGCGAATATCAAACGCACAAGACCGAACTCATCAAAAATATCACTGAATTAAAAATTGATCGGGAAGACGATCCTGCAGTCGTTAATAGCGTAATCGCTGTCGTGCAAAACAATGTGGATGATCTTGATAAACAAATTGCATTAATTGATCAAAATAGTACAGTAACTGACCAACAAATCGATGAATATACGATTAAACTTGGCGAGATTAAGCAAAGATCTACTAATATTACTTATCCGCTTGGCTTTGTTAAAGAGCATTTAACTTTAGTTAAAACACCATTTATTGTTTTAGGATTAGCTTTTATTTTAGTAGCTATTTTTATGTTGTTTTCTAAAATTGAAGATCCTGCCAAAGAGGAAGAAGTAAAGGTTGATGAAGATTCAACAAAATTCAGCATTTTTCAATACCCTCAATTGTACCTGGGAATGTTAGCCATCTTTCTGTATGTAGGAGTTGAAGTTTCGATTATCAGTAATCTACCAGCGTTGTTGCATACTAAAGAATTTGGAGGTATCCTGGAATACAATATCGCACCTTTTGTATCGCTCTACTGGGGAAGTCTAATGATCGGGCGTTGGAATGGAAGTATTAATGTTTTTAATATTTCGAAATTGACCAATATGGTCCTTAAATTTATTGTACCGTTCATTGCATTTTTAATTATTATTGTTGCCAATGAGCTAAGTGGGAAAGATGTTTCATCATTTTACATTTACGCCATTTGGATTATTGCCTTTATTATCATGAGTTTCCTTGGCGGTAAAAATGCTGGGAAAACGCTGATGATTTTTGGTGTTGCCGGAGTTACAATGATGTTTTTAGGATTAGTTTATCCTGACAAAGAAATGGCAAAATATTTCTTTATCTCCGGAGGCCTATTCTGTTCAATCATGTGGCCATCCATCTTCGATTTAGCCATCGCTGGTTTAGGAAAAAACACAGGTAAAGCTTCTTCATTTTTAATTATGATGATTTTAGGTGGAGGTATTATTCCACTAATCCAAGGTTATATTTGTGATTTTGATCTTACTAAACCAAGTGGAATAATGGGCATCAGTTGGACTCATTTTTCATATGTTATTCCTATTTTATGTTTTTCTTACATCGCTTTCTACGGATTTATCGCTCCCAGAATTTTGAAAAAACAAGGAATTGTTATGGGTGAAAACTCT
>JBGYFE010000136.1:0-5837 GCA_041819925.1 Capnocytophaga sp. | reverse complement strand
TCAGCTAATTGAGCTAACTCATCACGTTTAGGACTTGGTTTATTGTCTGAAGTTAAATTTTTAGACAATTCCCGAATGGTTTTTTCAAATTTAGGGAGCATACTTTGATAATTTTCCCATTCGGCTATTAATTTCTTTACGGGGGCAGGATTGTACTCTGAAACAAAAACAGCGACCTGTTTATAGCCTGATTGCTTTTTTCGCTCTCGATATGCTCGTTGCCGTTCTCTGTTCTTCTCTTGTAATTGAAGATACTTTTTAGCCAAATCTTTTTGAGTTTCTTTACTCATCTCGTTATATCCTTTATCAAAAAGTATAATTACTTATAACGTTATTATAATTCGTTATTTTAAGCGTTACAACAAATCAAAAAATTTCTGGAGTTCCACCACCTAAAAACTATGCCGATACGCAATAGTGTACTCACTACACAATTTGCTAACGCAAATTGTCGTGAGTAAGGGGGCAACGCCCCCTTAACCCCAAACAAAATACCGTCAATCAATGATTGACGGTATTTTGTTATGGCAATGCTAATTTCAACTTTTTAGCATCGCTTGGCGTAATATGTTGTTTAACCGCGTTTGATAACCTTTCCCGCCTTTTTTTAACCATGCCAAAACATCAGCATCAAGACGAACCGTTACTTGTGTCTTGTTTGGACGATACAACTCATCAAAGCGTTTTGTGTTTACAAAAAAATCATCAGGCAATGGCGGAATATCGCTGTAATCAATCGTTTCATCAGGCATCTCTGACAACTTTCTCAAACGCTCTAAATCAGCTTCCGTAGGCGGTGGCAGATTTTTTAAAGTACGTCTAACCATGCTCATATTGTTTCCTTTCTGATTTGCTAACACGACGAGCAGAGATAATGCGGATAACTTCATTGCCATCATCGTCCCAAATCGTATGGGCAACCAAAAGCAAAATAATGTTTCTGCTGTAACCAATGGTTTGCCAACGATATTCGCCATTTTCAAATCGGTCTTGTTTTGTTATGCGATGTGGGTCAGTAAAAACAGCCATTGCATCTTCAAAAGTTACTCCGTGCTTTTGTAAGTTGATTTTGGCTTTATTTTCGTCCCATTCAAAAATCAAATTTTCCATAGTTATAAAATTATAACTACAAATTTGGCAATATTCAAAACAAAATACCTTGCTAAATGGTGACAGCTCAAAAGGCTGACAGATTGCCTAAATTCGCTTTAACTTTCTTCTACAATCATTGTCAGATGTTGTAAAAAGTCAATAATTTGACCGTCAGGAACTACTCGACTGTTTTCAACATTTCGTAGATACCCCGCTTCTTTTTGCCATATTGAACCATCTTTATTGTGTTTAAATTTTGTGTAATTTGGCACTTCTCGCCAAGCTTTTTCAAGTGATTTGCTCTCTTCATTTTTTTGTTTTTTAAGTTGATTTTTCACTAAAACATCAAGACCCCAACGTTCTGCAATCGCTTTTTTCGTAATGTTAGCACGGTAAAAATCACTCACAATTTCGCCCTTACTTTCTTTTTGCGCGATGTATTCATCAATCCGCGCTTTAATTGTTTCGCGTTCTAAATCTGTTAAACCATCAAACAAATCAGGAGTTTTAATGTCGCTGTTTTCAGTCTGTGCTTTGGTTGCTGTAGGAGAGGTTTTTTTTCGTTGGTATATGAATTTAATTGCGGTAAATTTCCGCCCTTTTTTAATCAATTCATACTGAACCAACAAGGGAGATTGCTCATTGATTTCATTAACAGATGGGTCAATTACGCGTTTTTTGAAATCTGCAAAAAGCCTATATTTATCTTTTAAAACAAGCATATATTTTAATTTTTCAATTTCAATTTGCACCCAACCTTTACCAGTTTCTTCATTCAAATATTGCATGAACAATTCATAAAAGCGGTAGGTATTAAAACTGCTAAATTCTTTTACATCTGAAAATAAAATAGGCGTAAATTTGGCTCTTAAATCGCTCAACAATGGGAGCATTTTTTCATGAAAAATCACACGAGCGACAATATCATCATCGTGTTTCATGGAAACACTATCAATTAAGTTAAATAATCTCAATTTATTAATATATTCTGAATAATCTTCTTTATTTGGGTAACGCTCTCTTAATCGTTCTTCTGCTCGTTTATCAAAACGCAAAACTTCATAGAGCCACGGAATTTCTACTTCCCCAATAGGTGTTAAGAATTTAACTGTTCTTTTTAATAAATCTCTTGTTGCTTGACGAATTTCACGCGCTACTTGGCTAGGGTCAGCCCCAAGTTCAATAAAATCTTCACGCTTAATTAAAAATGGGGTGTTTGGCGCAATGGGCTTCCCTTTTGGAATCTGCTTTATAGCGCACCAAATTAGACGTTGTTCATTCAAAGTGAAATTATAGGCAGCCGTAATTAGTGAATTATCAAATACAACCAAATCTTTTTTAGTATCCATCATAATGCGAAAAATCAATCAGAAAAAAGTACCATAATAACCAATTTTATGACATTTGTAAACTTGTCATAGTTAAACGACAAACTGTCATAGTTAAACGACAAACTGTCATAGTTAAACGACAAACTGTCATAGTTAAACGACAAACTGTCATAGTTACTCTCTCGCAGCCCTGATGTATCAAGGCTTTCAGATAGGCTAAAAAAGATTTAAAAAGATTTAAAAAAAAGAAAAAAAGCATACACGAAAAAAAACTGTGAAAACCTAGTCATTCGCATACGCGAGTAAAAATTTTTCATCATCTTTTTTATGATTTTTTCATTGTCACAGCTGGTTCAATTTTAAATCGCTAAAAAGTGGCGAGCCAAAGATAGTACAGCCAACGCTGTAGCGGTTTAAAAGTGAATGAGCTATAAATGTACCTCAAACTGTAAACAGAATTTAATCGCAGTTATATAAAATATAAACAGGTACATTAAATATGAATTCCACTTTTAATGTACCTGTACTTTTAAATTTTAAAAATATTTCCCAGTTCTATCGGTTTCTCGTATACGCAAAATTTCTTCAATACGTTCAATATTAGAAGATAAATTTTGACCATCATAACCAAGAATATCAGCATCATATTCTTTAAGCTCTAAAAGTAAATTATGGGCTTTATGATAATTCCCTTTTTTTTCATATACATGAGCAAGATGAACCATAATGTATGGTCTTTTTACATTGTAATCTTCATTTACTTTTTTTACTGATAATTCAAGAGCTTTTTCTAGGAAATAAATGGCTTTCTCATTGTCGTTAAAATAATCATGATATGCCATTCCTAGTTCAATAATGCTATTCAAATTATCTTTTTTAATGCCTTGTCCGTACCAATAAATAACTTGATTAGCATAAAAGATTTCCTTTTCATATGTTTGGTCATTATTTTGACTTTTATCTTCTAAAATTGATTGAAACACATTGAGATAATGACGAGCCAATGAAACTTCTGCTTTAGAATATCCTGATTCTGCGGCTTTTTTACACCAATTAAAAGCGTCACTTTCTAAAAAGGCTTCACTATTTATTCCTAATCTAGTATCCCAAATATCATAGCCTTCTTCAAACAAATAATATTGAGCTTCCATATTGCCATTTATAGCAGCTAAACGAATCCAAAAAATACCATTGTCATACAATTCTTGAGCATTCAGAATTTTTTCTCGGTACGATTCAGATAAATACTCTTTACGCAATTCTTCATTGTAATCTACTTCTTTAATTATCTTCAGTGTGTCAGCATTTACAAACAAACCTGGATAACGTGCCATTTCAAGAAAATACATTCCTATGTAGTTTCCATTTTCATTTTTGTCGTTACGTAATGCATCAAATTGGTTCATGTAGTCAAGACCAAGTTCATATTGAGCTTTCGCAGTTTGTGGGATTTTATTTTTCATAAAAGGCTACCTTTCAATCAAATGGTTAAAAAATAAATTATGAAATATTTTTGCATATTCTTTTATCATTTGCAATAGATTTGCAGAGGATAATTTAAATATTTTCATACTATTTATTTTAGTATTTTAAATTTTGATTATTTTTTATTTAATTTAATTATTATAATTTCAATTTTTAAATAAATTTAAATAATAAAATAGTCTTTATGTAAACATTAAACATAAATGGAAACGTATTTAGGTAAAATAAAGTTTCTTAAACAAGCTAAAGAAATGACATAATGGTTTGCCAACGTTACAACTCAAATGGTTCATAAAAATAACTGAAAATTTATGTGCTTGGTTATTCAATCTGTGCTTTTTGAGGATGACTTTTAACATACCTACTTTGCTTCATCTTCTTTTTATAGTGTTAAATCAGAATCTAGTGATTGATTTGGTTCGTATTTTTCCTTATATCTACTTAATTCAAGCTGTGTTGCTTTTAACTTTTTACACAAATCATCAAAAGCCTGTTGATGCTCACTCATTACCCTTTCCTGTTTTAATTTTTCTTCACGCCATTCATGAAATTTGATATTCAATGAAGCAATAACTCCACTTTGTATATCAACTTCTAAAGAAAGGTCTTGAATTTGTTCATTTTGTTTGGAAATTATTTCATCTCTATGTTTGAGTTCATTGGATAATTCTTCCTTTTCCAAAACAGCCAATTTCAAATCAAAGTCTAAATTTTGAGTACGCAATAACACTTCTTCATCAATTATTTTTTGTTGATTTTTAAAAAATTCTCTTTTTTGATTGTCTAATTCTTCTAATTCTTCCTGCTTGTTGTTCAATGCTGATTTCACTTTAGGAAAGTAGGCATATTTGGGTGCAAGAATTTCATGAACGGATTGTTCTACTAACTGGTAAATTTTTTTTTGGTATCCATCAGTTGTTTCTAACAGGCTCTTTTTAGGGATATGGATTTTTTGACGAATTTCTTGATTCAATTCGTCCTTTGGCACATTCCCACTCATTACCTGATTTATTTCTGAATAATATTGCTTAATAGTTTTATGCGTTGCTTTACTGTTTTCAATGCCACGATGCAGTCCAAAATCTGCTACTTGTGTCGCATAGTCTGTCTGTAATGCACTTAAAATTTTTCGCCCCCCGAAAAAATGACGCGCATTTAACTTTCCCTTGTATTCAGGAATCACAAAAGCAGAAATATGCGGAGTGGTTTCATCTGTTTGGTATGTTGCAGTAATGATGTTTTCAACACCATGCTTTTGTTTTAAGAATTCAATAGTTCGTTTTCGCCATTTCCTTCGTATTTCCGAAGTACTCTGTTGCCACCATTCAGGGCTAGCAGTAAAGAGATACTCAACAGCCAATACAGCATTGCTTCTGATTTTGCCATTGCGTGCAATCTGCTCTATTCGGCGATTAAATACATCCATTGCCTTACTTGTGGTGTTTATAGGCTCATCTTCGTTATTAGCCAAATCTTGATATTTCATTGAAAAATGACCGTTGTTTTTTGTCATTTCAGGATTGGCGTTGTGTGTAGGAATTTCTCTGAAATTGTGTTTTAAGCTACTGACTAGGTTTTGTACGGTTTTGTGTTTGGTAACACGCAAAATGGCATACTGGGGCATAATGAATTCCGTTTCATTTTTTAAGAACATGAATTGATTTTAATTACCATGACGCAATTTCCTGCACCCAAAATAAAAAAATCCCAATTTTTTACAAAAATGGGATTTTTTTTAGTCATTTAATACCGTTTACTCGGTATCACTTAATAATTCTTTTCAGAAAATCAGCTAATTGAGCTAACTCATCACGTTTAGGACTTGGTTTATTGTCTGAAGTTAAATTTTTAGACAATTCCCGAATGGTTTTTTCAAATTTAGGGAGCATACTTTGATAATTTTCCCATTCGGCTATTAATTTCTTTACG
>JBGYFE010000135.1:0-17094 GCA_041819925.1 Capnocytophaga sp. | reverse complement strand
TGCTTTGTCGGTTTCTTGGTTGTACCACGAGTTAAAGAGTTGGATGAAAATCCATTGTGTCCATTTGTAATATTCTGGATTTGAAGTGCGTACTTCTCGGCTCCAATCGAATGAAAATCCGATTTTGTCGAGCTGTTCTCGATAGCGAGCGATATTTTCACGTGTTGTTTTTTCAGGATGTTGCCCCGTCTGAATAGCGTATTGCTCGGCAGGAAGCCCAAAACTGTCGTATCCTTGTGGATGTAGTACGTTGAATCCTTTGTGGCGTTTGTAACGGGCAAAAATATCACTTGCAATATATCCCAGCGGATGCCCTACGTGCAATCCCGCTCCCGACGGATAAGGGAACATATCCAACACGTAGTATTTAGGCTTGTCGGAGTTGTTTTCTGCTTTGAAAGTTTGGTTTTCAGCCCAAAATTTTTGCCATTTGGCTTCGATTTCTTTGTGTTCGTATTTCATTATAGTATTTTTTATATCGTTCGTATTTCAAATTTTACTTTACAATTTCAATATCTACCAAGAGTTCACCTTTGTTTTTGTTGTCGGTAATATCCATAAAAGCGCGCTCGGTTAGGTCAATTTCACGTGTTTTTTTTACGGGACCTCGGTCATTTACGGTAACATAAATCCACTTTCCGTTGGCGCGATTAATCACTTTGAGTTTTGTTCCGAAAGGCAAAGTACGATGTGCTGCGGTTTGTTTGCTATTATCGAAAATAGCACCGCTGGCGGTTTTGCGTCCGTTGAATTTGTCGTGATAGTATGTGGCTATTACGTCTTTTTTATAGGGTTCTGTGGGAAGTAAAACTACCTCCTTTTCAGTGGCTTTATCTTCTTTTTTAATTTGTTTTTTTGGCTTGGTGGAGGCTTTTTTAGACACCGCAGCTTTCTTCTTTGTCGTTTGACGTGCTTTTTTTGTTTTCTGAGTGGTTGTGGTTTTGTTTTTGACGTTTTCGTTGTATGTTTTCTGTCCGCTGCAAGAGCTTACTACTCCTATCAGCAGCCATAACGTAAAAGCAATTCTGACTAATTTCTTCATAACCTATTTTTGTTTTTCAGTAATTGGCGCAAATATAAGGTTTTTCAGCAATATTTTAACTGAAAATTAAAGCAAAAAATCTCACCTTGCGATGAGATTCTGTTGCAAAATATATTCTTTGTGGCGTTTTCTTCTATTTTTCTGTTCCTATTTTCTCTGATAATGCCGCACCCAATCGACATACATACGCACGGGAGCTTTGAAATCAGAAATCGCTCCGACCCATTTGCCTCCTAATTGCATATCTATCAAAAGATAGAAAGGTTTTCCGAACGGAAACTGCTCTTGGTTTCCTTCGATACGAGGATATGAAAGCGTCAGACGCTCGTTCACATAAAAGCGTAATTCATCAGGATAAATTTCCACAGCATAAACGTTATAGTCCGTAGGATTTATGGGAGAAGTACCGGAATTGGGCGGATTGTCTCTATCGGTTTGTGTATATTGGCTGTGCACGGTTTGGTAGGCGAAAGTATCAAAATTTAATCGTTCCATAATGTCGATTTCGCCTCCGTAGGGCCATTTTCCTTGTACGGGAAGCATCCATATTGCAGGCCAAGCACCTTGTGTAGGCTCTAATTTACAACGTATTTCGAGTCGCCCGTATTCAAAAAACTTCCCGTGTTTGGTATAAACGCCTCCCGTAATGTACTCCGAAGGGTCATTAGCGTCCACATCGTTTTTCTTTCCTAACAGAATGAGGTTTCCGTCTTTAATTTCAAAAAGGGATTCGTGGAAACTCATCGTATTGTTCCAATCTGACCCTCCTCGTGGAATTTTAGACCAAATTCCTGTTGAAAAAATGTCTTTTCGGTTAAAATCATCTTCCCAAACGAGCTTCCATTGCTCAGGATTAACCATTGCATTTCTCGAAACCGAACAAGAAACAAGCAATAATAGTCCTAATACTGATAGTAAAATTCTTTTCATCTTATTTTCGGAAATTTTAATTGTACCAAATCATTGAATAAAGCTATATATATTTCGCAATATTTACAGCTTTTATAAAACAAACCCTTTTTAATTTTTTACAGACAAAGGGTTTATTATGAAAATGCCCGTATCTATTCACAACATTTTATGCTTTCTATTTGTATGGTGGTATTGTGTATGTGATTTTCGTTTAAAATCTTTTTAATTTCTTCTCGGATTGCATCACTTTTTGACAGATTTTCTTCTGAAACTAATGCGTGAAGTGTTGCAATGTGCGAGTCTCCGTCTTCTGTCCATACATAAAGACGATGTATTTCCTGAACTTTTTCAACAGAACGCAATTTTTCTAACAAAAGCTGGACATCTATCTTCGCAGGTGCCATCTGCAAAAATATTTTAAACACCGAAAATAAATTCGGAATGGCATTATAAAGAATAAACAACGCTATGCCGAACGATAAAACCGCATCTATCCAATACCAACCCGTAAAATAAATCACAACTGCCCCTATAAGTACGGCTATCCAGCCCAAAACATCTTCTAAAAAATGAAGTAACATCGCACGAGAGTTGGCTTTATGTTTATTTTCTTGTTTCGATAATCTCCAAAAAGCCAATCCGTTTATAAAAACACCAAGCACGGCAAGAAATATCATTCCCGAAGATAAAACTTCGTGAGGATTAAAAAAATTCTCTACCGATTTCACAATCATTGCCACTGACCCCACAATGAGAATGGTGCTCAACACACAAGCAGAGAGTAATGAAAAACGTTTATAGCCAAACGTAAACGTTACAGAAGGTTTCTTTTTCGCATATTTTTCCAACCAAATGCCGATTCCCAAAGCAATGCTATCGCCTAAATCGTGAAAAGCATCGGCAACAATGGCGAATGAATTTGTGAAAAGCCCTCCGATGAACTCAACTATCGTAAAACTAAGATTGAGCCAAAAAGCGGTTTTCATTTCTTTGAGGTCTGTTGCTCCGTGAGTGTGATGGTGATGATGGTGGTGGTGATGTTCCATAATATTTTAGGTTTTTTTGTTACAGTCTCTATCAAAATTTTAAACTCCGACAAAAATCATTTGTCGGAGCATAAATCATACCTATTTTTTTAGGACAAAAAGTAGTTTTTTACTTGGTCGCATCTTCCTTTTTATCCGTTCGAGAAGCACTTCGCTGCGCCAGAATATCCCGCCATTTGCTTACGGACGTATCTACCTTCGCTATGAACACATTCAACGCCTCCGAAGGTTGCAAAAGGGCTAACGCTTCGGCAGTTTGTTGCGTTTTTTTGAACAAAGCATCTAAATCTTTACGGATATTTTTCACGTCATACGTAGGCTGTGCAGCATATTCATCACGACGACTCGTATAGAGTGTGTTGAACTCCGTATTGGCTGCTTCAAGCCACGTTACCCACTCTTCAAGCCCTATTTTTTTCACCGAAGGCAGATAATCATCTGATTTTAGCTCGCTCACAAAGTTCTGAATCTCTATCGTTTCTTTCTGATAGTTATACGTAGTGAAATTACCGTAGGTTTTTACAATCAAAGCCACTTTCGCAGCTGCTTTTTTGCGGTCTTCAACAAGCGAAAACTCTTCCGATTGCAACCGAAGCACCAAACCTCTGTACAAATTATCCCGATTTTGGTCAAGTACAACCAGCTGGTCAGTGTGTTCATTCTTGCGGATTTGCTTTTGGGCGGCTTCTGCCTCTGTTACCTTCTCGCCGAGTTGCGTTTTTAGGCTTTCCATTTCTGGAAGGTTGGCTTCGGTAAGTAGTTTAAGTACGTCTGTCATCAACGCCAAATGTTCGGAGTTTTGCAATCTGGATAATTCGATTTTTTTCATATAAAAATGGTATTAAAATTTACTACAAAAGTAAATATTTTCTTTTTATCTTATGTCAAAACAGTGATATTTTTTTTAATTTTCTAAAAAAATTATTTCTAACTTTGTCAAAGTTTGGAATTTTGACAAAGTTTTTACTCCCGAAATATATTTTTAGGTCTGATTCTTTCTTTTGGGGTGCCCCGACAATGTCTTTTTGATTTCGGAGAAGCTTTCGGGGCAACCCGAAAGGCTGTTTTTTGTTTTAGTCAACCTTTCGGGCTGCCCCGATACTATCTTTTTGTTGTAAAATACCCTTTCGGGATATTTTTATAAGTATTTTTTATAGAAAAACTGAATTCTTTTTATTCAGAAATAGAGTAAATATAATTATTTACTATTGATATCATTTACTTTTTTATAGGTATTTTATTTGTAGTTGCAAAATTTAGTTTCTATCAATAAATTCTCAGGTTAACTTTTTTACACTAACATAACCATACAAAGTATCTATCATTTTAGTCGTTTAATTTAAAGTGAACGGGATAAGCAAATTTTAACCTAATAGGTTTTCCTTCTACTAATGCAGGTGTTTCTATTTCTAATTTTTTAAATATTCGTTCTACTTCGGCTTTCAATACTGAATGAGGTCCTGTTATGGCTAAAATATCAATACTTGCATCTTCTAAAATCTCAAAATATATAATTACAACTCCTTGAATATTATATTCTTGTGCCTCATCAGGATAGAAAAAATTTCTCATAACGTGCAGGTCAAGGCAATTTTTGAACCTACTCTGCGCATCAGTTCTAGATGACTGGCAATTTTTAATTACAGGATGTGTCAATTCTTTTTCTACCTCTGTTAGTTCCTTTTTTTGGGAAAAACTAAGTGGAAAATACAGTTCAAAGGCTACATTTTGATCTTCTTTTTTGGCAGGGATAAATAGGGGAATATTTTCTCCCACTTTTTTGACTTCGTCAACCAATTCTGGATCATCTCCTTTTGCACTTATGATGGTGGCTTCGCCATTTTCAGTGATTTGCATTACAATATGAACGAATTTCCTATTATCAGAATGACGGATAGGGATTTTACTAAGAAAAAATGTATTGATACAATCAATTAATTCAGCTCTTTCTTTCTCTGCTTTCTCATTACATTCTTTCCAATAAGGAAGATGTTTTGAATTGGTAACAAATGTTTTGCTGTCAAAAGGTTTTTGCTCCTCTTCTTGGTTTTGTGCGTAAATATTTCCATAAAGTAGGCAAACAAGTACAATAAATATTCTTCTCATATGAAGTTAATATTAAAATTTCGATAAAAGTAATAATATTCGTCGGATTATAATTAAAAAATTTAGAAATTTTTTAATTCTGAAACAGGTTTTTAGGTCTAATTCTTTCTTTCGGAAATTCCCGATGATGTCTTTTTGCTTTCCGAGAACCTTTCGGAACTTCTCGACAATATGTTTTTCATCGATAGACGCAAAAGTGTTTTATCCTTACGTAATTAATGTTTGTTTGTATGGTAAGGGCGAAAAATTTTTCGCCCCTACAAATGCCTGTTTTCTTTTTCAATTCTTTATTTTTTGGGCGCTACTGACCCCATCACAAATTTTAACTCACCACCTTTTTGAATTTCCTCATCAGAGATGGTAAATTTGTCATACGGTTGTCCGTTTAGCGTGGCGGACTGAATGTACATATTTTCCGCCGAAACGTTTTCAGCCACAATGCTAAAAGTTTTTCCGTTAGGAAGATTAATTTTCACCTTATTAAACAAAGGTCGCCCAATTTGATATTCGCCCGAAGCCGGATTCATCGGATATAATCCCATAGAACTCCACACATACCAAGCCGACATCTGTCCGCAATCTTCATTTCCTGAAAGCCCATTCGGAGTGGTATTGTATTGCGTTTTCAAAATTTCATTCACCCAATACTGCGTACGGTCGGGCTTTCCGGCTTCATTGAAAAGATACGCAATGTGGTGGCTCGGCTCGTTTCCGTGAGCGTACTGACCGATAAGCCCTGTAATGTCTGCCGAAACATTGTCGCCCGTAATTTCAGAGCTTTCTGTGAATAATTTTTCCAAACGCTCCACAAATTTTTCCTTCCCGCCAAAGAGCGAAATTAAGCCTTGCGGGTCTTGCGGCACAAACCAACTATGTTGCCACGCATTGCCTTCGGTGTAATCCGTACCTTCGCGGTGATTAGAATACTTCGGGTCGAAAGGCAAGCGCCATTTTCCGTCGGAAGATTTGCCCCGCATAAAGCCCGTCTCTGCATCAAACAAATGTTTATAAGCCTCGCTTCGTTTCATAAAGAAATTGTAATCGTCCGTTTTGCCCAATGCCTTTGCCATCTGTGCAACACACCAATCATTATACCCGTATTCAAGTGCGATTGTTACCGACTCAACCCATTTATCATACGGAATATAACCGTATTGCTTATAGAATTTCAGTCCGCGCTCCTCTCCCATCATCGTTTTCTTCATTGCTTGAAAGGCTTTTTCGGCGTCGAAAGTGCGAATGCCTTTAAGATATGCTTCAACAATCACCGGAATAGAATGGTAGCCCGTCATACAATCGGTTTCATTGCCGTAGAGCGTCCAAACGGGTAATTTGTTGATAACATCATAATAGGACAGCATCGAGTTGATAATATCTGATGATTTCTGCGGATAGAGCAACGTAATGAGCGGATTTTCTGCACGGAAAGTATCCCACAACGAAAGCGTAGAGTATGCCGTAAAACCTTCTGCTTGGGCAATTTTATCATTCTGCTGACGGAATTGTCCGTTTTTATCCGAGAACGTAACCGGAGCGACCTGAGTGTGGTACATAGCCGTATAGAAAATCGTTTTAAGCGAATCCACAGGCGTTTCTACTTCAATGGAAGCAAGGTGTTTCTCCCAAGTATCGTGTGCTTTTTGGCGTACTTCGGCAAAGGTGCGTTTGTCGTACAAATCCAAATTAGCCAACGCATTGTCTTCGCTCACAGAAGAAAGCCCAACTCGAACCACCAGCTCTTCGCTCTCTTTATTGTCAAAGAAAAATTGCCCCGACGAGATTTGTTTGCCGTTTTCTTGCAATACCATTTCGGAAATAGGTTTTGAAAACTCAATAGCGAAGAAAACTTTTTGGTTCTTTGCCCAACCGGTGCTATGTCGGTAGCCTGTGATGATGTTCCCAACATTTTGAGCGTCTAACTTTCGGTCTTCCCGACGGATTTTCATCTCTGTTGGGTTATCCCAATTGATAGCAAAGCCCAAATTCAAGATGACAGACTGTGTATCGCCCTTCTGAAAGGTGTATTTGTGCATCGCTACGTATTGGTCGGCAGTGAGTTCTACGTTAATTTTTGGGTCTTCCAAAAATACTTGGTAATATCCGGGCTCGGCGGTTTCATTTTGGTGCGAATATTTGGATTTATACGGCACTAAATCCCGAAACTCGGCGGCATTTTTCGGATATTGTTCCTTTTTTCCGTAGGTGAGCGCAGATAAATCGTATTTTTTGTTGGCGGGCATCAACAAGATATCATTTAGGTCGCCGATTCCCGTGCCTGAAAGCGAAAGGTGTGCAAAACCAACGACCAAACTGTCGCTGTAATGGTAGCCCGAACACCAATCCCACCCGCTGATGCCATTCACGGGGCTTACTTGTAATTGCCCAAACGGGACGGTCGCTCCGGGGTAAGTATGCCCGTGTCCGCCCGTTCCGATAAACGGATTGACATAGCTGGTTAACGGTTTTTGAGGCGTTTGTTCCTCCGGCTGTTTTGGGGTGCTTTTATTTTCGCAAGAAGCTAAAAACAAAACACTTAATGCTGAAAAAATGGTGTATTTTACGTACTTCATAAAAGTATAGTTTAATAAATTTCAAAAACAAACTGAGTTAAATCAGAAACAGCTACAAAGTTATTGAAAAATAAAAGGAAAAACAAAAACGTAAAACAATATTCTACAAATTGAGCAAAATTGCGTAGGAAATGTACTCTGCCTTAGCTGCTTTCATTTCTAACTTCAAAAACTTTTTCGACTTACTTTTTAGGACGAGAAAGGAAGGGATTTTTAGTTTGCTTGGTAAATAAATGTTAAAAAATAGTGATTTTTAATTTTTATTTCTTACTTTTGCTTGTGTAAAAATCTTTTGTATGAAAACTTTTTTTAAATTTTTGTGTCTGATACTTGCCATTCCTCTCATTTCTTGTTCTGGAAATGATGAAGTGAATTTAAATGAACAAGAAAATAGGGTTCTTTTAAGAGTTGTTTCAAATACACCTGATGCCCCCATCAGCGTACTTGCTCTCGGAACAGAGGGAATAATTACAATCAAAGATAGATGGGAAAAAGAAATGGTTACAAAATCTTGGGGAGCTTCCATTGAGGCTCAATGCGAAGATAAGAATGTTTTAATAAAAGTAGAGATATACATTAATGGAAAGCTGGAAGGTTCTAATGAAGGTAATGGTTATGTATATAAAAATGTAAAAATAAAAGGAAATTAAAGTAATCAAAAAAACTGTCTGGGAAGTTATTTTAAAGCGTTTTTTAAATTAAATTATTGGCTACCAATATTTGAGAATTAGAATTTTGCTTTTCAACTTTTCAGACAGTTTTTAAATTCAATGATTGACCACTTGGTTGAGCCAAATCACTAAACTAACGCTTATTTTTAACAATCCTTATCAAAGATTTTACCAATCTTAAAAACGAGTAGCTATGTAAACTGCCAAAATTTATAGGAAAACAATATTTGTGGCATCATAAAACAAAATTTGATATAGTTTTAGCTACAAAAGTGATATTTTTCTTCAAAAAAATAACTTCTTCAAAAAATAGGGTGTAAATTCAAAAATACCGTGTAAATTTGCACTTTTAAATCAAAATAAATAAGGATGTTAGTTAAAATCAAAAATACATCTGAAAATCCGCTGCCTAACTATCAAACCGAAGACGCAGCCGGAATGGACATTCGTGCCGCATTGAGTTCGCCCATCGTGTTGAAGCCCTTGGAAAGAGTGGTAGTGAAAACAGGCTTATTTTTAGAAATTCCGAAAGGTTATGAAGTGCAAATCCGCCCCCGAAGCGGATTGGCTGCCAAACACGGAATTACCGTTTTGAACAGCCCCGGCACCATCGATGCTGACTATCGTGGAGAAATTGGCGTGATTTTGGTAAACCTATCTAACGAGCCTTTTACCATCGAAAACGGTGAGCGCATCGCTCAAATGGTATTTTCAAAATATGAAAAAGTTACTTTTGAAGAAACCTCAGAACTTTCTGAAACCGAGCGTGGCGCAGGCGGGTTCGGGAGTACGGGAGCAAAATAATCGGAAAAGATAAAGTATGAAAAAAATAATTACATTTTTTGTCGTTTGTCTGTTTTTGGCAGGTTGTAAATCTAAAAAGACAGTCGTTTCGTCGGGAGAATTTGACAAAAACCTCAAAGCAAAAGACATTATCGAAAAGCACAAGGAATCTTTCCCTGATTTCAAAACCCTCAGCGGAAGTGTGTTAGCTTCTTATGACGATGGAAGCGGCAAACAGTCTCTTTCGTTGAGTTTTAGAATGGAGAAAGACAAAGCGATATGGCTTTCCGCGCCGTTAGGCATCGCCAAAGCCTTTATTACCCCCGAAAGAGCAAGTTACTACAACCGATTGGACAACACGCACTTTGACGGTGATTTTTCTTACATCAGTAAATTACTCGGATTTGAAGTTGATTTCCATATTTTGCAAAATCTGTTGCTTGGTCAATCGGTGTTTCCGCTGACAAAAGAAGCTCGATTGTTGCAATCTGATGGTCAATATTACGTACTTGAAGCCGAACGAAAATCGACTCTTGACCTGATTTATGGCGTAAATCTGGGGAATTACCGACTTGGTTTTTTTGATATTCGCGAATTGGAATCGGCAATGCAAGGAAAAGCTGAATTTTCATATCAAGAAGTGGAAGGAATGCTCATTCCTGACCTTATCAAAATAACTACCCAACAAGGCGACCAAACAATGCGCATTGAATTGGATTTCAGCGCAATGAAACGCAATGAAAATGTGAATTTTCCGTTTAAAATTCCATCAGGAACAAAAGAAATTAAGTGATTTTGAAAATGAAACAACTTTGTAGAACTTATTTTTTAATAAAAAAGCATTGGGTGATGTGGAGAACGACACCCCAAAGGGTTCGTGCGTTTTGTTTTCAGATGATTTTCTTACTGTCGCCTTTCTTTTTGTCTGCCCAAACCAAACAAAAAGATTTGGAAGAACGCAAAAAAGCCCTTATCGAACAAATCAAACAAATGTCAGAACTGCGTTCACAACAGACTCAACAGCGCAAATCGACCATTTCACAGATTGAAGATGCTAATGAGAAAATACAAGTTCGTAGCCGACTGATTCAAATTACGCAACAGCAAGCTAATTTACTTTCAAAAGAAATTGATGAAAATGAAAAACAGCTACATACGCTCCAAAAAGAGTTGAAGTTTCATAAACAAGAATATGCTAAACTTATCAAACAATCTTACAAAAGCAAATCTTCACAAAACCGATTGATGTTCTTGCTTGCTTCGGAAAGTTTCTGGCAGGGTTACAAACGTTTTTCTTACATAAAACAATATGCCGATTACCGAAAAAAACAGGTAAACGAAATTCAAGTGAAGACTGAAAAAATCAAATCTATCAATCATCAGTTGGTTGTTCAGCATAACGAAAAAAATATTGTTCTGGAAGAAAACCGCAAGGAACAACAAACCCTTGAATCCGAAAGAAAAGAATTGGAAGTGCTGGCGGCAAATATCCGTAAGAAAGAACGTGATTACGAACAGCAAATTCGTGAAAAACAAAAACAAGCCGATGCTATTGACCGTGAAATTCAGCGACTTATCCGTTTAGCAATCATCGAAGCAAACAAACGAGAAAAAGCCCTGAACAAAAAAAGTAGCAAAGAAACCACTGACAGCCAATCCACCAGCGGAGCAGAAGTAAGTTTTGTGCTCACACCCGAATCAAAAAAGGTTGCTGATAATTTTGAGGCTAACAAAGGAAATCTGATTTGGCCTGTGGCAAAAGGATACAAAGCTCAGGGATTTGGTGAGTACAGAGACCCTGTTTATCCCGAACTGAAACATTATAACAATGGCGTGACCATAGCCACTGAAAAAGGCGGTGAGGCGCGTTCCGTTTTTGAAGGCGAAGTGTCTGCCATTCAGTCTATCCCCGGAAGTAATAAAGTAGTACAGGTACGACACGGAAATTACATCTCGATTTACTACAATCTGACAGATGTGTATGTCAAAAAAGGCGATAAAGTGAAAATGAAAGAGCCTATTGGCAAAATTTTTACGAACGAAAACGGAAAAACTGAAATGAAATTTTTTCTTTATAAAAACACAACACGCCTAAATCCAGAATATTGGATTCATAAAATGTAACTAAAAATCTGAAAAAAAACGGTTCTACATACTTAATCTTTACACTATTATGGAAAGTAACAGACAGAAAAAAATAGCGGGCATCATTCAAGAGGAACTTGCCAAGGTGTTGCAACAGTCCATTCGTGATGCAGGGCAACATAATTTGATGATTTCAGTAACGAAAGTAAATATTACAGTTGATTTATCAATTGCAAAGGTGTATTTGAGCGTTTTTCCGGAAGAAAAAGCAGCCGAAATTCTCAAAGGAGTTACCTCAAATGCGCCTCTTATCAAACACGAATTGTCGCAAATTACTCGCAATCAGTTTCGGCGTATGCCTGAATTGCTTTTTTACATAGATGATTCGTTGCAATACATCGAAGGCATCGAAAAATCACTCAAAGGTGAGGAAAATCCGATTGAGAATCGCGATTTGCTCTATAAACGTAAAAAATCATAATTTCATTTGAAGGCTGTTTTTCACATAGCAAAACGCTATTTGATTGCGAAAAGCTCACAAAACGTCATCAATATCATCAATCGGATTACGGCGCTGGTGGTGGTCATTGGTGCAGCAGCCTTATTCATTGTTTTGGCGGGATTTGCAGGACTAAAAACCTTTACGGTTTCGTTTTCATCTATTTTTGACCCTGATTTAAAGATTTATCCCAAAACAGGAAAGGTTTTTTCACTTACAGAAGAAGAAACCAACCGATTACAGCATCTTCCGGAAATAGCTCATTTTAGCCAAGTAGTTGAAGAACAAGTATTTTTAAACCACAAACAAAAAAACCACATTGCCTACATCAAAGGGGTGGACAAGAATTATCCATTGGTGAATGCAGTGGATAGCATCATTGTTTTGGGGCTTTGGGAAGTTGAACCTCCCGCCGTAGTGATTGGAGCTACCATTTTTAACAATTTAGGATTGGGATTTGCTGACGGTTCATCGCCTTTGCAAATAGTAGTTCCGAAAGCAGGAAAAGGAAGCATTACCCAAGAAGCCAAGCCGTATCGTGAGGCGTTCGCTGTTGTTGCAGGAGTTTACCAAATTACAGAAGAATTGGACAAAAAGTTCGTATTTTCATCACTTAAAGAAGCACAATATGTTTTAGGGCTTGAACCCCATCAAGTTTCGGCTATTGAAGTCAAATTAGCGAAAAATATTTCTGAAAATCAAGCAATTCAAAAGATAACGTCCGTTTTAGGTGAAAAAGTTATCATCAAAAATCGCGTACAACTCAATGATGCGCTTTACCGAATGCTGAATACGGAAAACATTGCTATTTATCTGATATTCATTTTAGTATTGATTATTGCATTTTTCAATTTGGTAGGAGCTATCATTATGATGATTTTGGATAAAAAAGAAGATTTAAAAACACTTTACGCATTAGGAATGAACCAACGACAAATGAAACAAATCTTCTTTTTGCAAGGCGTGATGGTTTCTGTCATTGGCGGGTGTGTAGGTGTGTTTATCGGTTTTGTTGTGGTGTTTTTGCAACAGCAATTTCAGTGGATAATGATAAGCCCAACATTGCCTTATCCTGTTGAAATTGAATGGATTAATATATTTATTGTTTTCGGAACGATTGTAATTTTGGGTGTACTGGCTTCATTGTTAGCTTCCTCACGAGTGAAAGTTGAAGTCTAAATAATATTTTAAAAAATAAATAATTATGATTGATTTTATTGGTTATGCAGCTTCTTTGTTTGTAGTTCTCAGTTTTTTAATCAAAGAGAATATTATTTACATTCGGCTTACAAATCTGGTTGGTTGTATTCTCTTTGTGATTTATGGAGTTTTGATTGATAGCATTCCCATCATTTTGCCAAATGCTTTTTTGGTTTTTGTACAATTTTTTTACATCATTAAAAGTAAAAAATCAGCTACCCAAAAATAAACTACAAATCACTAACTTTTTGAAGTGATATTTTTACATTATTTTTACTGATTATAAATTGCAAACATTCCAAATAATTATTACTTTTGTCGGGAAACCTTTTTCTTTGTAATCCAAAAAAATAAAAGCTATGAAAGTTTATTTACTCTTCTTTTTGACAAGTTTTGCTCTGTTTTCTTGTCCGTATGAAAGAGATTATGATTACCATTACTCTGATTATGAGCCTGAAATTATGGAGCGTAGTGCTTTTGAAAATTCAATAGCTATCGTGAATGCTTCCGGAACACCGAGTGTGAAAAAAGCTGGAAAAATTTACTTGAAAGACAATTATATGTTCATTGGCGACACTCACAAAGGGTTTTATGTCTATGACAACACCGACCCCACAACACCCGTTTTGAAAGCCTTTTTGAAAATTCCAGGAGCGACTGATTTGGCAATTCGAGGTGAGGTGGTTTATGTGAACCAAGCAGTTGATTTGGTAGCGTTTACGTATGACTTTACACTGCAAAAAATCACCATTCACGACCGTATCCGAAATACATTCCCAATAATGCGTTCTCCTGATGGATATTATCCAGACTACTCTGAAAACCAAGTAGTTGTAGATTGGCATAAAAGAGCTAAAACTGAATAAAATCACCGACTATGAAAAAGATATTTTCTACATTATTAATCATATTGGCACTAATTGCGTGTAGCAAAGATTCAGGTGCAAATGATTCAAATCTAAATCGAGATAGTGTGGGTGGTTCATTGGCTACCTTTGCGCTGGTGGGCGACTACTTGTATGTAGTCGATTCGGGTAGATTGAATGTTTTTTCGGTCAGCAATCCGAAAAATCCGTCGAAAGTAAACACTGTTTACGTAGGTTTTGACATCGAAACGCTTTTTTCTCTGAATGAATTTTTATTTATTGGTTCACAAAACGGAATGTTTATTTATTCAATTGCCAATCCAGAATCACCCCAAAAATTGTCTGAATATAGGCATTTTAACGCTTGTGACCCTGTGGTAGCGAACACAACACACGCTTTTGTTACACTGCATTCAAACACCACCTGCGGAAACAATTTGAACGTCTTGCAAGTTTATGACATTGGCGATTTAAAATATCCCGTAAAAATCCACGAACGAAACCTAACAGAACCCAAAGGATTGGCTTTAATCGGAAATTATTTGGCGGTTTGTGATGATGATTTGAAGTTTTTTGATATTTCAAATCCGGCATCGCCCACTCTCAAACATTCTGAAAATAAGACTTATAAGGATTTGATTTACTATGACAATCGTCTTTACGCTTTTGGTGAACGAGAAATTACCCAATATGGTTGGACGGCTTCTGATTTTTCAGATTTATATATCATAAGCACTACAAAATATTAGAAATGCCCATTTTTAGTTTTTCTCTGGAAATCAAGCATAAAAAAAGAGTGATTTGTATTAAAAAATCACTCTTTTTCAGTAACCATAAAATTTTAAAAATGTGAAAATGCTTTGGGTGGAATACCGGGCTCGAACCGGCGACCTTCGGAACCACAATCCGACGCTCTAACCAACTGAGCTAAAACCACCATTTCTATTACGCGAGTGCAAATTTACGAAAAAAAATCTTTCTACAAAATTTTTACACGAAAAACTTCTAAAAACATATTTTTTACACCCATTCCCTGCTAATAGTTTTTTATCCTTTTCCGATAATCACAATTCCTTTTTGCAAAAGAAGATTGTTTGGCAAAAGAATTTCCTCACCTTCGGTGGTTTTCAAAAGTGTGTAGAACGATTTGATGTCCGTAATTTCGGCTTCGATAGGATAGTCTTTATCCATTATCTTAATTCTGTCACCAATGCGAAACGGAAACGAGAAAAATACGATAATTCCCGCCGTTATATTGCTTAAAATAGACCACTGCGCGAAGAAAGCAACTCCGATGACCGTAAGCACCGACGAAAGGAATAAGAGCAACTGCTCACGTTTGATTCCCCAGATTGAAATCAAAATGATGAGTGCCAGCAACCAAATCAGATAATCGATATACCGCTTTACTAAATTGGAACGCGCTTCTGAAAAGTTTGATTTTTTAGCAAATTTTGCAACGATAGAATTTATCGTCAAACGGAAAACAGCAAAAACCACCAGCGTTACCAACGTGGCGATGATTTGGTTTCCGTAAGTATTGAAAAAATGAGTATATGATATCATAATGAATTGATTTTGTTTTTGATAGGGAATAGTTTTTCTAATGTCTGATGCCCATTCCCTATTGCTCAAAACTTACTGTTCTGTTTTAGGTTTTCGTTTTATTCTTTTAGCTATAAATTTATGTAAGTCTTTTCCTTTGACGGTATAGGTGTTCAATAGCAACATCGGGGCAATTACTCCGAAGGCAAGCCCCAAAGTGATAAATCCTGTTTGCAAACCTAACTTGACCGTATTATAAATAATTTCTGCACTTTGTTCTTCTCCACTCTGAATGGTTACGATTTTGATAAGCCCCATCATAAATTCATAGCCGTATTTTCCTGGTACCATATTAATCACGGCAGGAATAGTGAAAACCACAGGTGGCGTATGTACTCTATGGGCAAAATACATTCCCAGAAAACCAATTACGCAAGCAGCTATGAATGAGGTGAGTACCACTTGTTCGTGCATTACCGTATGCAATAAGGTGAATTTCAATCCCCAACCGATGCCTCCTAAAACCCCTGTTATCCATAAAGCACGACGCGGAATGTTAAACAACATTGAAAATCCGATGGAAATCCACATCGACCAAAATATACGTTCTGATAATTCTAATAAAACATCAAAGAAGTTCATATCCAAACAAAAATAAAGAAATACAAAAACCTAATGCAATCATAAAGACTAACACCGCTGAATGTGAAATTTTTGCTCCACCTGAAACTACGCTTCCGGTAAGTAAGTCAATAAATCCGTTAATGAGCGGAACTCCTGGAATTAACCATAAAACACAAGCAGCCAAAGCATTGCCATACTGTTCCACCCCAAACCATCGGAAAATATTCACCACCGAAACCGACACAAATGCCGCCCAAGCCCAACAGATGTAAGGATTAAACTTCCGCAGCAGCAATAATCGCCTGCCCGCCAAGCCAATGAAAGTAGCTGCAAATGACATTCCGAATTCAGCGTAACTTCCGTTTTTCCCACCGAAAACAAACGCCAAAGAACCGCCTGCCACAGCAACAAAAAACCACATCAGATACATATTGTAGTGCGGTTTATCACGAATCAAAGCCACTTCTTTTTCGATTTCTTCAACGGAAAGTTTTTCTTCCACTACTTGCCACGAAAGCACGCTAATGTCGGAAATGGCGTTAAAATTCACCCCGTGATGTGTAATAGAACGCACGATAGTTTCTTTTTCATTTGTGGTTTTGTCATAAACCGTCATAATAACTGCCGAATGTGAGTAAAAAATCTCACAATGGTAATTAAGTGCCCCCGCGATGCGTTCCACATTACGTGAAACCCTACGCGTGTTCGCACCACTTGAAATCAAAAGTTCACTAATCTCAGTAAACAGTTTGGAAGCCCTTTCTATTTTTTTCATCATTGAAAAATAATTACTACCAAGAAATTTGTCGCTGCAAAGGTAGTAATTATTGAAAATTTAGTTGTCATTTTCTGATAAATTTATCGGTTTATATTGTTTTTGTATTTAATTTTTTCAAGACAATAAGTGAATGGAACAAGGAAAGAGATTAGAAAAGTTTATTCCCTATTGCCTAATGTTTATCCTCTTTTAGATATATAAAATAATGTGAGTTCGATATGAAAAAGCAGTTTTAAATCTTTAAAAAAGGTATAGGGAAAAGGGATTTAATAAAGTTCTATATCTAATACTATTGACTTTTTAGGTAGAAATCATAAATTTTAACATTTAAAACGTTGTATGTTAAAAAACATTGGCATATATTTGC
>JBGYFE010000134.1:0-4683 GCA_041819925.1 Capnocytophaga sp. | reverse complement strand
TTTTTTTATTAGAAACAAAATATAAACTATTCTTTAACAAAAAAACTACTAATGTTCTCCTTTTTCTCAATTAATAAATATTTTCTCATAACTATCTAATAAGTGATTATAAATTCTATTGTACATATTACTTTGTTTCAATCCTTCTTTCATAGATTCTGGTAGTAGTTTTTCAATTCTTCCTATTTCCAATTTTTCTATTGCTTTTCTATTCTCTTTCAAGAATTTTTCAAAATCAGCTTTTGTAAAATTCTGTCCGTAAATTTTCCATTTTATTTGAGAAATATCAGAGGCATTGAATAAATCGCGTTCAATAAACTGCTCTTTTATCACTTTTGAGGTTATGCAATCAGCACAGTTTTTTACTTCTATTCTGTATGCCGTTTCAGCTCCATCAATACTAACAATTTCTACATTTACATCTTCATACGATTTTGTTCCTCTTATGTTTTCAACAGAATTTTCAAACCTTACAATTTTTCCTTTTAACAAATTGTCGAACTCATCATCAACCGCTTTTAGCACGCCTTCTGCACCTATTTTTTGATTGGTGGTGGCATTACTGTTCTTATTCAACTTATAGAGTACTTTATCATAAAAACCTTCAAGTTTGGTATTAGGAGAACTTTCTAATTTTTTACCAACAGATGTTATTTTATCAATCAAAGTGCTGTAAGTCAATTCTCCTTTTGAGGAAACATTTAAACTGGTTAAAATTTCATCTGTTAGTCCTAATTGTTGTTTTATATTAGTAGGTAAAGCTCTCGCTCTGGTAAGAGCCTCAACAGCCTCTGTTTTTCTAAACAAAGCATTATGAGCATTTACATTGGTTACCCTATCTCGCAACAGTTTCCAGCTTTGGGCGTTTTCAATGGTTTTTGCTCCTTTGAATGTGTTGTTAAAGAGGTCTATATCATCTGCTACCCAGCCTAATTTTTTGAGCTCATCAAATACTTTATTTTCTTTAATTACTTTGTCAAAAGTACTATTTTTTTCAGATTGACCGATTACCTTCCCTTTCCACTTTAACAAATTGGGGTCGCTACTATGTACATCCTTTATTGTAATTCGTATTTTTCCTTCTTCGGCAAGCTTGTTCCACGTTTTAGGGTAGTTCGTCATTGGGTCTTTGGGTAAATACCACATCATTTGCTTACCTTGCCCCTTTTGATTAAACCAAGGAATAACATCTGCCAATTGCCCCTTTAACTCTTTTACATCTATAATTTCTATTTCAAAACGTATTTTGTAATCCTTTTCAGATAATTTCAATGCACGAGAAGAAAAATCAAAAGGTTCGCCATTAATGATAGGGCTTGTAAAGTTCCCTCCTAAAATAGGCTCAGAAGAACCATCCCAATTTCCAATGGGATTACAATACCTATCATATTTTGTATATCTGGAAATGTTTACATAATCCTCAATGTTATATCCTCCGTTATAAGGAGGATGTTTTCCATTAATGTTATATTCCGTAAATATTTCTTCAATTCGTTTCCATAAATGAGGTTTGTTCTCATTATTTGCTTTTTTATAATATTGGAAAACTAATGATTTCAAATGCTTTGGAAGATTTGAAACATTAACAGTTTCTTCAAATTTCTGCTGAGAATCAAAGAAAAGCGTAGGTATGTTTTTTTCTTCTTCTGCAAGTGAAGTAATCCAATTATTATAGCCTCCTGCTTTTTCAATTTGGGCTAAGTTTTCTGCAACTAACTTTATTTCAGGGACACTACTTCGCAAGGAAGGATTTTCTGAAAATAATATACGCCAAGCTTTAAAAGAATTATCTTCTTGAAGAAGTGTTTTCAGTTCAGAGTTACGAGAAAAATCTTTTGCTAACTCCACAACAGCACAATCTTGGGCTACTACTGTCTTCCCGATAAAAGAAATAAACCATAGAAAAAAAATTAAATGCTTTTTCATAATTTTTCTTTTTTGAATTTATAATTAAAAACCCCTGATAGACAGCATATAAATCGATTAGGATTAAGTTCTCCAACCCCATAAACCATTAAAAATTGTTCTTTACAAAACGGGCATTCAAAGGTGTTGTACAGTGATGTTTGTAATTTTTTATCCACAACTACCTCTCCATTGGGCATTTCTTTCCCCATTTTGTATTCCAAAATAGTTTGCTTATCCAAAATCCCTTTTTCGTATAAATCACTAAACAAAAACGCCCTTTCCATATAGTGTAAATGGATATGATTTAAATTTCCACACATACACATAAACTTTATGACAGCAGGCTTCTGATCAAAATTTTCAAAAATGTAACTATATAGCTGCACAGTTTTCATTACTTCAATAGGTGCAACAAGTGGTTGTATATTTTTTATTTGCATATCGGTAAATTTTGTTTTTTAAAAAGAAGCCAAGCATCGATGGCTTCATCCGTAGACTTTTCTAAAATATTTTTAAACTCTTGAACGTTTTCTGCATCTTTGAGTAATTCATCTACTTGTAACTGAGTTATCTTCTTACTACTCACGTAATCGGAAAGAATATTTTTAATTTTTTTTATTATATTTTCCATTTCGCTACCCATTAATCTCACGGATTGTTGAACACCATCTATTTCTACGTCAATAATTTTACCATCTACCAATTGTTCTATCATATTTTCTTTTACAATTACATCTTTGGGCATTTGGGTTTTATTTACAATTACTTTTGCTTTAAAAGAACCATTTTTTAATTGTGTTATTACATCATCAGTAGCATTTCTTACTACGACTAAGAGTTCTCCTTTTGTTGTTTTTACAAATTTATATGACAAACCTACAAATCTAAATGGGTCTGTAACTTTGTCACTCCATTGCAATATTTTGAAAGTAGTTGAAGTTATTTTACTTATTATCCCTGCACCAGCTTCTAAATTTCCTACACTCATTGCTGCAATAGGACCTACAATAGAGCCTACAAATTCCGCTGATTTGCAATATTTCCCCCCTACAAATGGTTCTTTAATTCCTTGCCAAAATATATAAAAAATTTTTTTATAGTCTAATCCTTTTCCATATACTATATTGTCATTTTCATCCCTTATTTCTATATCACTTATCTGTTGTAAGAATTTACTATTTTCATTTCTTCCCTTTTCTGACCCAAAAGAAACAATAATTTTTGCTAATTCAGGTACTGATTTTACTACATCCACCAAGCCATTATACATTCCACAGAAAAAAGCGAATTGTATTTGTGAAGGTTTGCCTCCTTTGGATATTAATTCTTGAATTTCAGGATTATCCTTAGTTAACTTGTCAGTAATCAAATCACCTACAATTGAAGAAATATTTATGTACTTAAAAACCTCCGCGTAGAAAGGATTATATCCTTCTTTGCTACAATCCCAAATATATTCAGGTATTTTTAGCCTTCCAACTCCTGCACCAATCATATCTAACATATCATAGCACGCTGTGAAATAAGAGTCTACAAAACTATTTCCAGTGGAAAATAATTTTTCAAGGAAAGAACTTTGTTCATATTGTAATTGGTTATCCCATTGTTTTAAAGATAATTCCATTTTTTTTTCAAAACCATCTCCCGTGACAACATCTTTTACTCTGATTTTTTTATCCGCATTATATTCTATCCAAAATACAATCTCATCCGAAGCTATTTCTTCTTTTTTTCCATCTATATAAAAAAATCTCTTATCTTCTTCTGTTTTTATTGAAATACTTTTAGTATTTTCTAACGGATTTTCTGAAGCTAATAATATTCTTGATTTTATTTTTCGTGATAAACCTGTAATATTATTTTTACTTGTTGTGGATACAATTTCCAAAAGTTTTTGATATATCTCAGCACTTAATTGTTTATCTTGTATCATATTGATAACAAAAGTACCTGTCGAGTTTCCCTCTTTTTTATTCTTAATATTATTACACATTTTCTCACTGATAGGAACACATCTATAAGTTCCATCAACTAAGATTAGTACTTCTTCGCCTGCTACACAATCTTTTTTTGTAATGAATTTGGCTATCACATAATCATTACTAATGTTCGAATATATCTTATGTCCATCAACAAGATCTACTGTTGTTCCTTTTTGATTTTTTCCTTCTTTTAAATCTTTATCTATACAATCAAAGCAAACTAATCGAGTTGCTCCATATCTTTTTTCTATTTTACCTTCTTTTATCGACACTGGAGATGATAATAAATAAATGTTACCTTTTTCGTCTGTTACTTTTTGCAAATTTCCATTTTCATCAATGTATACTTTTTGTATTTTCTTTATTTCATTATTACTAAAAGTAGCTATTTTACCATCAACAAAAAAACTATTACAACTATTCGTTATATCAAACATAATGGGAACTCCACCAGAATTAGTACCCACTATAACTTGTCCATTGTCTAACTCCCCCTCCTGTTGCCCCTGAAACGCATAGATTTTCAGTTTTGGGTCGTTGATTTGTTTCCAATCGTTGTAGGTAAATTGCTCACCGCCAGCATAGTCCATCAATCGCAACGGATTGCCTAAATCGCCTTTTCCTTTGAAGGAATGCTCCAATCTGAATATGCCGTGACCCAATTCGTGGGCTATGGTTCGCACATTTGCGTCCATCACAAAACCAAACTGACCTCCCAATCGCATATAGCCCTGTTGCGTGCTTTCTTGACTACCTACAAATATATAATATGAGTTACTGTCCACACGTCTGT
>JBGYFE010000133.1:0-23598 GCA_041819925.1 Capnocytophaga sp. | reverse complement strand
GGGCTTTTCCCGCTTTGACCGCCTTCTCTGTTGAGCCACAATTTGATTATCATACGTATCAGAGGCAGTCGTATGAACTGTATTTTTCTTCCTTGTAGAAGATTTACCTCCTGAAAACAAAGAGGTTAACAAAGGCGTCTTTTCAAAATGATAGTTATACCCAAAACTGATGGTCAGCTCTTCGCGGGTTTGTTCTCCCGTCGATAAAACACTGCGATGCAAAGTCTGTACACCACTGAGCTGAAATTGATGCCGTTTCAGCAACACATAACCCAATGCCAACCGAAACACAGCATTACGACTTTTTCCCAAAGGTTGTTCCCCGTAATTATACGAAGTTCCAAACGAAGCACTTAACTTATCCGAAAAAAACAATTTATTGACATTTAACGATGGTCCCAACAAATAACTGCTTTGACCCGAAATTTGGCTCTGAGTCAAGTTAAACATCGGAGCTAACATCCATCTTTTTTCAGGAAAATTCAATGTATAAACAATGCTTCCATTATGAAAACGAGATTTCCCATCCGTGCGCGTTACTTCATTCTCCCGATTTACTACATCATTCACCGAATAATTTAACGTCAATTGCTGATTCTCCGATAAATGATACTGAAAAGTCGCCAAAGCATTCTGTGAAATTTGACGATAAGTAAGCGAATCTTCCGGACGTTGCAAATACAACGGATTTTGGTTAATATCATCAAATTGATTCAAACGACGGTTCGTAAATGACGTAAAATTACTGTAATTCAACGACATATCCATCTTTTTTGTCGGCTTGAAAGACACATTAACCGAACCTACCCATTGGTTTGAATCCAAAATCTTGTGACGATTCAAATTGTCCCGTTGTTTTCCCACACTGGTTGTCAAAGTAAGACGATTACTCAACATATTCAAAGTACCATTCAAGGTAATATTCTCCATATCATTCACAAAATAATACGCACCCAAAGTCCTATAATCTGGATCTATTCGTTCATAACGAAAACCAAACGTACCAAAAGAAAACAAAAAACTCATTCCCGCATTTAGGGCGTTTCGCTTCTGTGAAGATGAATATCCTGAAAAAAAAGAACGGTTTGACAACAAACGCACATCTTCAACCAACCCACTTAAAGCATACTCCCCATAAACCTCTAAAAAAGACATCGGTTTTACCTTCCCAAAAAAAGAATAACTAAATCCTCGTTCAGGACGAACATTCAACGACAAAGGAAATTCCTCTTGCAATGAATCTTCTTTATCTTCTGCATAAAATCCAATCGCTCGTAACTCATACTCCGGCTTTACCCATTGCAAATCCAATCCATAACCCCAACGCTCATAGTAAGGTCTCGATTCCCGAACTTCTGAATTATATTCAACCGATTTTTGCAATCTCCCTATAAAAAAACCTCCTCGAAAAGGAAACTCTTCCGGTAAAAACTCAAAACCAAAACCCGTAAAAGGCAAACCATTATACGTATAAGGAGAAAATTGCATCGTAACATCGCCTATATGAAATTGCAAACTTTTATACTTGGGGTGCAAACTCAACCGATTGAAACGAAAAGGAAGCGTATAGTTGAAATTTGCACCTTGATTGGTATAACTATAAGACAAAGGTATGTTCCAATCATAAAGCCATATATTCAAATTACCTGTCAAAAAATACGTAAAAGGCAAACGAGATGAAAATCCTTCCGTATGATAATAAACTCCGCTGCCCGACAAACTCCCCGACAACGAAAATGGTGGTTTTTGAAACTTCTCAACTATCTGTTTATCAATACCTTCTAAATCTAACGTCTGAGCATAAAAAGAACTTACAAAAAAGAAAATCAAAAATATCCTTATGTAAATCTTTAATACCAACATATTTATATGCATTTTGACTTCTTAACTATTCACAGAACCTCCTTAAAAAATATAATTCAATATAAAATAATCAAAATCAAAGGCAAAATTAAAAAATCAACTCCTAAACAACAAATTGTTTTTGTTAATTTTTTATGTTTTATTTAAGAAGATGTTTTTCTAAAAATGGTGTTGTAAAGAAACTCGCAATGATTTTCTCAAAGGATTAATCGTTTTTGAGGTAGGAATTAAGTACGAAAAATCAAACTGCCAACGGTTGAACTTAAATCCTGTACCAAGCGTTGCGTACTTGCGGTCTCCTTTGTTTTTATGTTGATTAAAATAGCCCGTACGCAGAAAAAAAATTTTATCATAAACATATTCAAAACCTATTGACCAAGAAATTTCTTGAAGTTCTTCTGAAAATCCGCCAGAAGCATCTGAAAATGACTTGAATATTCCTTGCATAAAATCAACATTCTCTTGATTTTCAGACATTGTAGGGACAAGTAACTTATTTAATTCCAACAAGATAGAAATCTCATTTTGAGCATCTATCCCCAAAAAATAGCCTCCTCCTACTTTTAAATTTGTTGGAAGAAAAAAATCTTTCCCCAAATCACTATACTTTATTTTAGTTCCTAAATTTGAAAGTTGAAAACCAAACACAGTTTTTCCGAAATATCTTCCTAAAAGATGCTCTTTGGACTGATAATAGCCAGAAATATCAAACGCAAAACCAGCTCCTCTTGACCTTTCATCGGTTGGTAATCGCAAATCAGAGCGAAGATAACGAGCCACCACTCCCGATGAAAAACGTTCACTGAGTTTTAAGTTATACGAAATATCGAAAGTAAATTCCACCGGACGAAATATGCCTAATACATAAGCACTTCCTTGAAAATCTTGTGCCATTGTAACATCTCCAACACTGAAATAAGCAAGACTTCCTGCCCAAGCGCCTCGGGTTGTCTTTCGGTAGTAAGCTATATTTCCTATAAAAATGTCCTTTACCAAATGACTTACATAAGGTGTATATCCTGCGCCTATTCCTGATTTTTGCTCTGAAAAAACGTATTTTGATGAATTCCAACGTTGGGAAAAAACATCTGGTTGTGATGCACTCCCAATATCGCCCTTCCCCGAAGCAACCGCATCAGAACCCAACAACAAAAAAGGAAATGCCGTAGTTACAACACCTCTTTCTTGTGAAAACAAACTAAAAATATTTAAAAAAAATATAAAAAATAAAAACTTCATTTCTATTAATTACAAAATCCTTTTTTTCAAAAACAACAAACGTTTCCCTACTTCTCAAATGTAAAATATCCTTTAAAATATAGTCTTCACGAACATTGTTTTTTTGGAACATACTGACAACTTACTTAAAATGTACAAATTGTCTGATTTTCTGTTACAAAAAGAGAATATTTTTATCTGTCTGTTTATGAAAATTACGAACAAAATACAGAGTTGATGAATTATTTTATTTATTATAACGTATAGTTAATAGTTCCACAAAGGTAAAAAAAAATATTATTTTACACATTTTATTTTACAATTTGACAAAAAAAACATACTTTTGGAGCCAAATTTTATTCATAATTTATTTTTTTCAATTCTCAATAAGCATATATGACGAAATATACAACCGCAGAAGAGGCTCTGAAAGTAGTCAAGAGCAACGATTTTATCTATTTACAAGGTGGAGCAGCCGTTCCTACTTATTTGGTTGAAAATCTGACAAAAAGAGCTCCCGAGTTGCGAAATGTAACTATTGGACACATTCACGTTGAAGGTGATGCCCCGTATGCCAATCCAGAACTCCGTGAAAGTTTTTTTGTAAATTCATTTTTTCTATCAAAAAACGTGCGTCACGTACTTTCAGCAGGAAACGGAACATACACCCCTATTTTTCTCAGTGACCTACCATTGCTTTTTGACCGTAAACACATAGCTATTGATGTGGCTTTAATTCAGGTGTCTCCCCCTGATAAAAACGGAAATTGCTCCTTGGGCGTATCAGTTGAAGCCTGCAAAGCTGCTGTCAGAAATGCAAAATATGTAATTGCACAAGTCAATAAATACGTCCCTCGTATTTTTGGAGACGCAATGATTCACATTAACGATATTGATTTTTTAGTGAGTTACGACAAGCCCTTATTTACTGTAAATGCTGCAAAAACAAATGAAGTTGAAAACAAAATTGGAAAACACATTGCGGGACTGATTGAAGACGGCAGTACAATTCAGTTAGGTATTGGTAGCATTCCAGACGCAACACTTACGCAAATGTTACACCTAAAAAATCTGGGCGTGCACACTGAATTGCTCACAGATGGAGTACTTGAACTTATCAAAAGAGGCATTATTAACGGCTCAAAAAAGAAAATTGACAAAGGAAAAATTGTAGCTTCTTTTATGATGGGCTCACAGGATTTTTATGATTTTGTAGATGATAATCCAATGGTGGAACTCAAAGAGGCTTTATACACAAATGAAGTAGCAGTGATTCGTCAAAATCCAAAAATGATATCTATCAATTCTGCAATTGAAGTAGATGTAACCGGACAAGTGTGTGCTGATTCCATTGGAACGCACCTCTATTCAGGAACAGGCGGACAAGTAGATTTCGTGCGTGGAGCTTCTCTCAGTGAAGGAGGGAAATCTATCATTGCGCTTCCTTCTGTTACCAAGAAAGGTGAAAGTAAAATTGTTCCATTTTTGAAAAAGGGAGGCGGCGTGGTAACAACACGCTCACACGTGCAATATGTTGTTACTGAGTATGGTGTAGCTGAATTATTCGGAAAAAACATTCACCAACGCATCAAATCAATGATTAATATTGCTCATCCTGACCATAGAGAATCATTAGAAAGACAATATTTTGAAGTTTTTTGCAAAAAATAAATCTCTGTTTTTGAAGATATAGTAATATTTTTTGAAAAACCATCACTGTAACCAAACCTTGTCAAGGTTTAAAACTTTGACAAGGTTTGTATGTTAAATGGAGTTTTCTAAAAATCATCATACTTAGTCCGTAGAGCAATCTGTTTTTGGTTTCTTCGGACAATTTTCTTTCTTTATTTGCATTTACACTGGTCTTTGCCACAAGATTTTTTTTTCGTCGGAAGAAAAAATTTCTTCAACAAAAAAAACACAGCAAAAGCCACCAAAACATAGGCTATAACCTTTTGCGCTTCCATTATTAAAGTTATTTATAAGGAATTTATATCACTCATTTCACAACTGTTCCGTTTGCAATTCCGTCATTATCAGGATTTAAGAAAACGAATTTCTTTTCTGAATTTTCAACCATCAAAATCATTCCTTGACTTTCCACTCCTCTCAATCTTCGTGGCGCAAGATTTACCAATACGGTTACTTTTTTTCCAATAATTTCTTGCGGATTGAAACTTTCGGCAATTCCAGAAACAATCGTGCGTATGTCAATTCCCGTATCAACTTTCAAAATTAACAATTTATCAGCTTTTGGCATTTTTTCAGCTTCTAAAATTGTTCCAATACGAATGTCCATTTTGGCAAAATCATCATACGAAATCAATTCTTTTTGAGGTTCAACAACTATGTTTTGAACAACTTCCGTTTGTGTTTTGTTCTCCAATTTGGTATTTTCTAATCTATCAAGTTGTTTTTGGATTGCATCATCTTCGATTTTTTCAAAAAGCAATTGTGATTGTCCTAAAATATGTCCCTCAGGAATAAGATTTTGATTGTTTTCAATGCTTTCCCACGTGGGTTTTACTTTTAACGTATCAAATTTTAAAATATTTTTCAACTTTTCAGACGTAAAAGGTAAAAAAGGTTCAGAAAGCACAGTCAATGCAGCAGCGATTTGCAAAGCTACATACATTTGTGTTTTCACTCGCTCCGGATTTTCTTTAATCAACTTCCAAGGCTCTTCATCGGCAAGGTATTTATTTCCCAATCGAGCTAAATTCATCAATTCTTGCAACGCCTCACGGAAACGATATTTTTCAACTGAGTTGGAAATTGTTATCGGAAAATCTTTCATAGAAGACAATGTTTGCAAATCATTTTCCGTAAAATCATTAGCAGTAGGTACTTTTCCATCATAATATTTATGTGTCAAAACCATTACACGATTGATAAAATTCCCAAAAATAGCAACAAGTTCGTTGTTATTTCGAGCTTGAAAATCTTTCCACGTAAAATCGTTGTCTTTGGTTTCAGGAGCATTGGCTGTAAGCACATAACGTAACACATCTTGCTGATTTGGAAAATCTTGCAAATATTCGTGTAACCAAACTGCCCAATTTTTAGAGGTTGAAAGTTTATTTCCTTCCAAATTCAAAAACTCGTTGGCAGGCACATTGTCAGGCAGAATGTAAGTTCCTTCGGCTTTAAGCATTGCTGGAAAGATAATGCAGTGGAACACAATATTGTCTTTTCCGATGAAATGCACCAACTTGGTATTTTCGTCTTTCCAATAAGGCTTCCAATCTTTTCCTTCACGTTCAGCCCATTCAATGGTGGACGAAATGTAACCAATGGGGGCATCGAACCAAACGTAAAGCACTTTTCCCTCAGCGCCTTCCACCGGAACGGGAATTCCCCAATCTAAATCTCGGGTTACGGCACGAGGCTTTAATTCATCATCAAGCCAACTTTTTACTTGTCCGTAAACATTTGGTTTCCAATCACTTTTATGTCCTTCCAAAATCCATTTTTCAATGAATTGTTGATAACGATTTAAAGGTAAAAACCAATGTTTGGTTTCTTTCAGCGTGGGTTTCGTTCCTGTGATAGACGATTTTGGGTCAATCAAATCTGTGGCGTTTAATGAACTCCCGCATTTTTCACATTGGTCGCCGTAAGCCTCTGTATTTCCGCATTTGGGGCAAGTTCCAATAACAAAACGGTCAGCCAAAAATTGGTGAGCTTCCTCGTCATAAAGTTGTTCAGAAACTTCCTCAATAAAATCTCCTTGCTCATAAAGTTTTTTGAAAAAATCAGAAGCCGTTTTATGATGAATTGGAAGTGAAGTTCGTGAATAATTATCAAATGAAATTCCGAAATCTTCAAACGATTTTTTGATGATATTGTGATATTTATCAATGACTTCTTGTGGGCTAACGCCTTCCTTGCGGGCTTTGATTGAAATAGCAACACCGTGTTCATCACTTCCGCAGATGAAAGCTACATCGTTGTTTTTCAAACGTTGATAACGCGCATAAATATCAGAAGGAACATAAACTCCTGCCAAATGCCCAATATGAATAGGTCCGTTTGTGTAGGGCAAAGCTGCCGTAATAGTAAATCTTTTTGACATTTTTTCTTGCTTAGCATAAAATTGAGTGCAAAAATACGGAAATAATTCAAATCAAAGAATGAAGAATTAAGTTTTTTCTCATTGTGAATTATTTTTTCTATCTTTGCGCCCTAACTAAAATATAAAATAATATGTATCCACCAGAATTGGTAAAACCTATGATAGATGAACTAACGGCTGTTGGTTTTCAGGAATTAAAAACAGTTGAAGCGGTTCAAGAGGCTTTGAAAAAAGAAGGAACAACGTTGGTTGTGGTAAATTCAGTTTGTGGCTGTGCTGCACGCAATGCACGACCTGCTGCGATTATGAGCCTTCAAAATGCTAAAAAGCCAGATCATCTAACCACTGTTTTTGCGGGTGTTGACCGTGAAGCCACCGAAGAAGCACGTAATTTTATGTTGCCTTTTCCGCCTTCATCACCAAGTATCGCACTTTTTAAAGATGGTGAATTGGTGCATATGCTTGAACGTCACCATATTGAAGGACGTTATGCAGATGTAATCGCTGAAAATTTACAACAGGCTTACGACGAGTTTTGTTAAAAATATGGTTTAAAAGTTGTCCAAAAGGTCATTTGTTGGCTTTTTGGACGTTTTTTTTAATTCTGAGTTATGGTAAAAATACTTGCATACCCATTGGGTGTACTTCATTACATTGTTTTTGGTTCGTTACTTCTAATTTTTCATCCTTTGCAATGGATTTCTATTCATTTTTTTGGTAGAAAAACACACAAAATCATAGTTGATTTTTTGAATATTTTGCTTATCAAATCACTGTTATTGACAGGAAACCGTGTGAAGTTTATGTTTGAAACGCCTCTTCCTGACAATGTGCCATTAATTTTTGCATCCAATCATCAAAGTATTTATGACATTCCACCACTGATTTGGTATTTACGAAAATATAGTATTCGCTTTGTTGGAAAGAAAGAATTGGGCAACGGAACGCCAAGTATTACTATAAATTTACGACATAATGGTTCTGTTTTGATTGACCGAAGCAAACCTCAAAATGCCATTCCACAATTGGAAGATTTTGGAAAAGATTTACAAGCCAAAAAAGATGCAGGACTTATTTTTCCCGAAGGTACTCGAAGTCGAGGCGATAAACCACGTCCGTTTAAACCCAAAGGTCTGGAAGCCATTATGAAAAATATGCCTGACGGATATGTTGTCCCCATCACGATAAATAATTCGTGGAAAGTGTTAAAATATGGCTCTTTCCCAATCGGATTGGGCAATAAAATTACGTTCAAAGCGCATAAACCTATTAAAATAGACCTAAATAATATTCAAAATCAGATTATTGAGACAGAAAAAGTCATTATTTCAGGAATAAATAATTTGAAATAAACCTAATTATCATTCCTTCATACTTTGAGGAAAAAGATGATTTTAAATTTGAATTTAGCAAAAAAAATAAGGCAACTATTGTTACATAAATTGTCTTTTTTCTTGTATTTTCTTCTGTAAGATGTGGTAAAAAATAATATCTTTGTAGCCGTTTAGCATAAAAAAAAAATGAAAAAATCTGAAAAAGTAGCTTTTGTTATCCGTACATTAGAAGAACTTTATCCTGAAATTACCATTCCGCTTGACCATAAAGACCCTTACACCTTGCTCATAGCCGTACTACTGTCGGCTCAAAGCACAGATGCACGCGTAAATCAAATTACGCCTTTGCTTTTTGAAAAGGCTGATAATCCGTATGATATGATAAAACTTTCAGTAGATGAAATACGCGAAATCATCAAACCCGTAGGGCTTTCTCCCGCAAAATCAAAAGGAATTTATGAACTTTCACATATTCTGATAGATAAACATTCGGGGGAAGTACCTCAAAATTTTGCCGACTTGGAAGCCTTGCCCGCAGTCGGACACAAAACGGCAAGCGTGGTAATGTCACAAGCCTTTGGAGTTCCCGCATTTCCTGTGGACACGCACATTCACAGATTGATGTACCGCTGGGGGCTTTCTAACGGAAAAAATGTAACTCAAACCGAAAAAGATGCCAAACGCCTATTCCCCGAAGAAAAATGGAATAAACTTCACGTGCAAATAATTCTTTACGGAAGGGAGTACAGTCCTGCTCGCGGTTGGAATATTGAAAAAGATATTATCACAAAAACCATTGGTAGAAAAAATATTTTCCCGAAAAAATAAAAATATAAAATGCAAAATCTACAACAACGAGACGAAAAACATCTGTGGCATCCTTACACACAGCATCAAACGGCAGCCAAACCTTTGGGCATTGTCAAAGGAAAAGATGCCCTACTTTGGGACGAAAGCGGAAAACAGTATATCGACGCCATTGCAAGTTGGTGGGTTAATCCGTATGGACATAGTAATCAACGACTTGCACAAGCAGCTTTCAAACAACTCACCCAATTAGAACACGTACTTTTCGGAGGATTTACGCATCAACCCGCAGTGGAATTAGCTGAAAAATTGATTTCAATACTTCCTGATAATCAGCAGAAAATATTTTTTTCAGATAATGGTTCTACGGCAGTTGAAATTGGTATAAAAATGGCTATCCAATATTTTTTCAATCAAGGCGAGAAAAGACACACTATTATTGCTTTTGAAAATGCCTTTCACGGCGATACTTTTGGAGCAATGGCTGCTTCGGGAATTTCGTTCTTTACGGAAGCCTTCAAAAGCCAATTGTTGGAAGTTGTTCGCATTCCGATTCCTGAAAAAGGCAAAGAAACTTTGTCAGAAGAAGCGTTAAAATCTGCAATCGAAAAACATCGTCCTGCGGCATTTATTTTTGAGCCTCTGGTACAAGGAGCAGCAGGAATGCAGATGTATGCACCCGAAGCGTTAGACGAACTTATTTTAATTGCTAAATCACACAAAATCATTACCATAGCCGATGAAGTAATGACAGGTTTTGGACGTACAGGAAAAACTTTTGCTTGCGATTATCTGCAACAACAACCTGATATTATTTGTTTGTCAAAAGCCTTAACAGGAGGTACAATTCCGTTGGCTGTAACGTCGGCAAGTCAAGCTATTTTTGATGCTTTTTGCGATGAAGACGTGAATAAAGCGCTTTTTCACGGACACACATATACCGCCAATCCTACGGGTTGCGCCATCGCTTTGGAGGCTATCAATATATTGCAATCCGATGAATGTCAAGAAAATATACACCGAATTGCAGAAAAACATCAACAATTTATCGCAAAATTGAATAAAAATCCGAAAGTGGAAAATCCACGAACTTTGGGTGTCATTCTGGCTTTTGAGGTAAAAACTTCGGGAAATACGGATTATTACGGTACTATTCGCAATCGCTTGTATGATTTTTTTATCGAAAGAGGCATTATTTTGCGTCCCGTAGGCAACACGATTTATGTGCTCCCGCCGTACATTATTACCAATGAACAATTGCAGCAAATTTACGACGTAATTGAAGAAGCGGTGGATTATGTTACGTCCTAAAAAATTAAAATATGAAAAGTGTATTTGATTTAAAGGTTTCGCCTATAAAAAATCTGCGTATCGGATTCATTGGAGTAGGCATTCGAGGCATTGAGGCTTTGAAGCGTTATATGTGTTTAGATGTGTATGTTTCAGCAGTGAGCGACCTATATCCTGAATATATTGAAAAAGCAAAGAAAATAACTGAAAAACAGCCTGTTGCACCTTTATTTTTTTCTGATAAAAACGATTGGAGAAAAATATGCGAAATGCCTGATATTGACCTTATTTATATTTCTACTCCTTGGGAATCACACACCGAAATGGCGATTTACGCTATGGAGAAAGGAAAACACGTGGCAATAGAAGTGCCTCTTGCGATGACGGTTTCGGATTGCTGGAAAATCATAAAAACAGCCGAAACCACGCAACGACATTGTATGATGCTCGAAAATGCGTGCTATGACAATTTTGAATTAATGTCTATTGAAATGGCAAAAAAAGGGCTTTTGGGCGAAATTGTTCACGGAGAAGGAGCTTATATTCACGATTTGAGGCGTTTGAATTTCCAACAAAATGACCGTGACACTTTGCGCGGCGAATGGAGAATGAAATACAGCCAAACACATAACGGAAATCCGTACCCGACACACGGTCTTGCTCCTATTTGTCAGGCAATGAATATTTTACGAGGTGATAATTTGGTGCGTTTGGTGTCAATGTCCTCACTTTCAGTAGGAATGAAACGCTATGCTGAAAACACTTTTGGCAAAGATTCGCTACAAGCAAAAGCGCATTATACGGGTGATATAAACTTAACTTTAATTCAAACCGAGCAAGGAAAAACCATTTCTTTGCAACACGATGCTACAAGTCCGCGACCGTATTCACGCATTTTTTTACTGAGTGGAACAGACGGATTTATACAGAAATATCCCACACCTCAAATTTACTTCGATAGGAAAGAAAATCCGCAACTTTCCGCAGAAGAAGTAACTTCATATCTAAAAGAAAATGAGCATATTTATGTGAAAGAAACTGCTTATTTACGTGAATTACTTCCTGAGCAAAAACCAATGGACCTCATTATGGATTATCGTTTGGTACATTGCTTGAAAAACGGATTGCCGCTTGACCAAAATGTGTACGATGGTGCTTTATGGTCGTGTATCACAGAACTTTCAAAAATTTCGGTAGAAAACGGAAACATTCCTGTTGAAATTCCTAATTTTTTGAAGGCGTAATTTTTTCCAATAATCCAGATTAATATGTATCTTTGTCCCCAGAAAAATTAAAAAAGATGAAAAAAATAGAGCTAAACACCATTGAGGAAGCTATTGAAGATATAAAAAAAGGAAAAGTAGTCATTGTTGTTGATGATGAAGACCGTGAAAATGAAGGAGATTTCATTGCTGCGGCAGAAAAAGCTACGCCTGAAATGATTAACTTTATGATTACACACGGGCGTGGGTTGGTATGTGCACCGCTCACCGAAAAACGTTGTGCCGAACTTGATTTGCCGATGATGGTTCAAAACAATACGGTGTTGCACGAAACTCAATTCACAGTTTCGGTAGACTTAAAAGGAAATGGCTGTACCACAGGAATTTCCACACACGACCGAGCGAAAACAATTCTTGCTTTGGTAAATCCAGAAACGAGACCTTTTGATTTGGGTCGTCCTGGACATATCTTTCCGTTGCGGGCAAAAGAAGGAGGTGTGCTTCGCAGAACGGGACATACCGAAGCCGCCATTGACTTGGCTCGTTTGGCGGGAATGCAACCCGCAGGAATTTTGGTGGAAATTCTTAATGAAGACGGAACAATGGCGCGCCTGCCACAATTGGTTGAAATTGCTAAAAAATTCGATTTGAAACTCATTTCCATAGAAGACTTAATTGCCTACCGAATGCGGAAAGATACGCTCATCGTTAAGAAAGAAGATTTCTACCTGCAAACACCTTATGGAGAATTTCGTTTGCGTGCTTACGAACAAACCACGAACAAACAAATTCATTTGGCGTTCACCAAAGGAACTTGGCAAGCCGATGAAGCTGTACTCACACGAGTGCACGCTTCGTTTATCAGCAATGACATTCTGGAAGTTTTAGCAAATGATAAAGACAATCCGCTGGAACGTATCTTCAAGAAAATCAATGAAGAAGGTAAAGGAGCTGTGGTTGTAATCAACAAAGAAGGTTATTCTCAAAATTTATTGAAACGCATCACAGAAATCAAAGAAAAACAAGGAGGAAATCAACCAACACAACCCGCTACCGACACCAAAGATATCGGAATGGGGTCACAAATTCTGCACGATTTGAATATTCGAAAAATCAGATTACTGACCAATTCAAAACAATCTCATTATGTCGGAATGTCGGGTTATGGGCTTGAAATTGTGGAAGAAATAGGATATTAAAATCAATATTTTTTTCAAATATTTTTGAGTTTGTTTTTTAGTTTTATTTTCCTATTTTTGCGCCAAAAATGAGCCATAATAATCAAATTATATTTTTTTAGAGTTCTTAAACTATGCTGACACGAAGACATATCAGAGTAAAGGTGATGCAATCCATTTATGCTATGGGGCAAAGCCAACACCAAAGTTTGGATAAAGAATTGAAGTTTTTACAAAAAAGTACTAACGATACCTACAATCTTTACTTACTGATTTTTTCTCTGTTTAAGGAGCTTCATAATATGGCAATTACGCAAATTGAAGTTGCCCAAAGGAAATATTTAGCAACCGCAAAAGATAAAAATCCTATACGAAAATTTGTGGATAATCAAGTCTTGGTTTCAATTTCAAACAATGAATTGTTACAAGATGCTATAAATGATGCTAAAATGAACCTTTGGGATTTAGATAGTGAGTATGTTAAGATTATCTATAAAAAAATAGTTGATAGTAAGCTCTATGAAACTTATATGACTGATAAAACTTCCGATTTTTACCACGATAGAGATTTTATTGTGGAAATTTTCAAGGAATTTATCGCTCCTGATGAGAAGATATATGAGTACATAGAAGATTTTAACTTGACGTGGGCTGATGATTTTTCAACAATAAATACGTTCATTTTAAAATTATTGAAAAATGTTACACCTCAAAGCAATGAAAAATACTTTGTTCCGAAACTTTTTAAAAATGAAGAAGATAAGGTTTTTGCATCAGATTTGCTCAAAAAAGTGGTGTTAAATGATGAAAAATTACAAGCAAACATTGATGGAAAAACACCAAATTGGGACAAAGACCGCATAGCCATACTGGATAACATTATCATCAAAATGGCGATTTGCGAATTCTTGAATTTTCCGACCATTCCGGTGAAAGTAACACTCAATGAGTATCTTGAAATTGCAAAGGAATATTCCACCACAAAAAGCAGTATTTTCATCAATGGAATTTTGGATAATCTTTCAAAAGAATTTGAAGAAAAAAAAGAATTAAGAAAAGTTGGAAGAGGGTTGCTTTAATTAGATTTTTTTAGGTTGCAAAAAATAGGTTTTTAATTATCAAATAAATAAGTTATAATGAATACTATCAATCAATTAGCACCATTCATATTAATGTTTGCTGTGCTTTATTTTTTAATGATTCGCCCGCAAATGCGACGTCAAAAACAAGAGAAAAAATTCATCAATGAGATGAAAAAAGGGGATAATGTGATAACCAAAAGCGGTATGCACGGACGCATTGTTGAACTCACTGACGATAGTTGTGTGATTGAGACTCTTGCAGGAAAAATTAAATTCGAGCGTTCAGCCATTTCAATGGAAATGTCGCAAAAAGTAAACGCTCCGAAAGAAGTAAAAAAATAATTTGACTAACAACAAAGAATTAAATGCTTAAAAATCCGTGAAAAATTATTTGAATTCACGGATTTTTTGATTCTATCTCAAAAAATGATAACAGCACATTACAAAAAATATATTCTGAATTTTAAACGTCCGTCAGGGACATCACGAGGCATTCTTACGCAAAAAGAAACCTACTTTCTGATACTCACCAACGAGCAAAAATTGGGCATTGGCGAGTGTGGTTTGCTAAAAACACTCAGTGTTGACGACCGAGTTGATTATGAGGATAAATTACGCTGGGTTTGTGAAAATATCCATCTGGGGGAATTTGTTTTGCTGTCGGAATTAGTTGAATTTCCGTCTATTCAATTTGGTGTAGAACAAGCATTTAGGTCATTAAAATCTGAGAAATGGCACGAATTGTTCCCTTCAGCATTTACGCAAGGCAGAGAAAAAATCGCCATCAATGGGCTGATATGGATGGGAACGCCCGAATTTATGAAATCACAAATCAAAGAAAAGATTGAACAAGGTTTTCGGTGTATTAAAATGAAAATCGGAGCGATTGACTTTCAGGAAGAATATCAGATTTTGAAAAAGTTACGTTCCGAATTTTCAGCAAAAGACATTGAAATTCGTGTAGATGCCAACGGAGCCTTCTCCCCTACTGATGCGCTTGAAAAACTCAAACAACTTGCTGATTTAGAGTTGCATTCTATTGAACAACCCATACAAGCGGGGCAACTTGAAACAATGGCTTTACTCTGCGAACAAACGCCTTTGCCCATTGCCCTTGATGAAGAACTTATCGGCGTGTTCAACGAGCAAGAACGCAAAGAACTTTTGGAGTTTGTTCGACCGCAATATATCATATTAAAACCCTCTCTTATAGGAGGTTATAAAAATTCAGAACAATGGATTTCTCTCGCTAAAAACCAAAAAATCGGTTGGTGGGTAACAAGTGCTTTGGAAAGCAACATCGGACTGAATGCGATTGCTCAATGGACACACGTTCTCAACAATTCAATGCCACAAGGTTTGGGAACAGGAAGTTTGTACACCAATAACATACATTCTCCTTTGCGGGTTGAAAAAGGTTTTTTGGGTATTGACACGACCATTTCTTGGGAAGATTTAAGTTCAACAGCAGTGGAAAGTTTACGTTGAAATAATGAACTACAAGGCTTTTAAGCATCTTTCTTACTATTTTGTCTTTATGCCTTATCCTTTAAAAGTGGAACAAATTGAAAATCTCCGTATTCTGTTTTGTGAAACTCTTTTTCTGAAATACGTTCAAAAAGTGTCATCACTTGCGTCTCTTCACCTATGGGAATCACCAACCTACCTCCAACAGTCAATTGTGCCAATAATGCCATAGGAACTTCTGGCGCTCCTGCGGTTACTAATATGCGGTCAAAAGGAGCCTCCGAAGGCAACCCTTTGTAGCCATCACCAAAATACATTCTCGCACGATGTGGCATCAATTTCGGGAGCAAGAGCTGAGTTTGTTTAAAAAGTTTTTGCTGCCGCTCAATGGTAAATAAATTCACCCCTAAAAATAATAAAACGCTTGATTGATAGCCACTTCCCGTACCTATTTCTAATACCTTCTGACCTGCTGAAACCTTTAACAACTGCGTTTGAAAAGCCACTGTATAAGGTTGAGAGATGGTCTGCCCTGCCTCAATAGGAAACGCTTTATCTTGATAGGCGTGCGCCTCAAAACTGCTATCCATAAACAAATGGCGCGGAATGGCACGAATAGCCTCTAAAACTCTTATGTCTGTAATACCCTTTTGTTTAAGCAAATCAGCAAGTTGATTCCGTAATCCTTTGTGTTTCAGCGTATCTTTTAGTGGTAGCATTCTTTTTTATGTTAAAAAGGGAAATAATGTATTTCAAAACTTTCTCCGCAAATTTTATTAAAAAAATAACTATTTTTCAGCAATCTCTATTATTAAAGAGTATTCTGATTTTTGAAACATACAGGATAACAATCTAATAATGAAACTCATCTCTTTGATTTTTTTCATTTTGCGGCATAACTCAACAGTGCAAAGATACAAACTATTTATGAATTAGCAAAGAGCCCTTCCTTATTTAATACACCCTTAAATATCAATAAGATACAAAAAATTGAAGCGATTTTATGTTCTAACATTACACAAGAAAAAATATCGGCAGAAAAAGAAAAAACACTGAAAAAAAAAAGTTACTCCCACTGCCAATCAAAAATATCAAAATGAAGTTTACGTCAAAAGACCTAAAAAATGTACTCAAAACTCTGGGATATGAACAAATACACTTGCTATGTCTTTTTGATTTGATTTTTTGTAATTAATAATATGGTTTTAACTCTACATTGAAAAACTTTCTCCACAACCACAAGTACGCTGCGCATTAGGATTGTTAAATACAAAACCTTTTCCGTTTAGTCCGCCCGAATATTCTAAAATAGTTCCAACTAAATAAAGAAAACTTTTTTTATTTACAACAATTCGTATGTCATTGTTTTCAAATATTTTATCATCAGAATCAGTTTTTTTGTCAAATTTAAGTTCATAAGAAAGCCCGCTACAACCGCCGCTTTTAACGCCAACGCGTACAAAATCAGTTGCAGGGTCAAAGCCCTCTTCTTCCATTAAGGAGATGAGCTTTTTCTTTGCTTGTTCAGATACTTGAATCATAGTGAGTGATTGTTTTTTAGTGATGTTTCAAAAACGAAAGAAGGAAACAGGTTATAGCAGTGAGTTTAGCAATTCTCGCACCGAATCACTGTTCCAACGAGCAATTCGTTCGCTCTTTGCTCTCACAAAACCTTGTTTGTCAATAATATATCCTGAGGGGATTTTTTCTGGGTCAAAAGGCATTTTTTCACCTATAATTAGGTAGGTTACCTTAAAATCATAGCCTCGGCGCTGCATCAATTCCTCAACAGGCTCAGGCAATTCATTGGTTATGATATAAAAATCTACTTTTCCGTTGTAATCATTGTAAAGTTTTTGGATACCTGCCAAATCTGCTACACTGGTTACTCTCCAAGACGACCAAAAATACACAAAAACAGGACGTTTTCCTTCCGATTGTGAAAAATTAAACTCTGCATTGTTCCGGTCTTTTAATTTCCAATCGAAATCAATTTTATATTGCTCATTTTTAGGAAGAATATCCACAGAAGCTGCAAATATTTGTTGCAAAATTATTTTGCTTTCATACCCCAAAGGTGTTACAAAAAAAGAGAGCACCAACAGAATCAACGAGAGATTCAAAACTGTTTTTAGTTTCATTTTCAGTATTTTAAAAATTTGTTTGAGAAAAAAGTATTTAATTTTTTTTGAGAGGCTGCAAAGTTACGCAATTTATGCAAAAACACAAAAAACAAAAAAGAAAACAAGCTCAAAAGGGCTGTACTCCCCTTTGAGCTTTTATATGTTCGCTTGGATACTTTTACAGTTCTAATGCTGCTTTTGCATTTCCATTCATCAGAATTTCCACTGGATTTTCCAAAGCCTCTTTCACAGCCACTAAAAATCCAACTGATTCACGCCCATCAATGATGCGATGGTCGTAAGACAACGCCACGTACATCACAGGAGCAATCACAATTTGCCCATTTTTCACAACCGCTCTTTCCACAACATTGTGCATTCCTAAAATTCCAGATTGTGGTGGATTGATAATCGGAGTAGAAAGCATCGACCCAAAAACACCACCATTGGTGATGGTGAACGTTCCGCCTGTCATTTCATCAACTGTGATTTGCCCATCACGAGCGCGTAATGCCAAACGTTTTACTTCGGCTTCCACTCCTCGAAACGACAAGTTTTCAGCATTCCGAATAACGGGAACCATCAAACCTTTCGGACCTGAAACCGCAATGGAAATATCACAGAAATTGTACGTTACCTTTTCTTGTCCGTCAATCATTGAATTTACGTCAGGGAATAACTTCAAGGCACGCACCACCGCCAAAGTAAAGAACGACATAAAGCCCAAATTTACATTGTGTTTGTCTTTGAAAGCGTCTTTATATTGTGCGCGAAGTTCATAGATAGCGGTCATATCCACTTCGTTGAATGTGGTAAGCATTGCTGTTTCATTTTTGGCACTTACGAGGCGCTCTGCTACCTTACGGCGAAGCATAGACATTTTGGAACGAGTTTCACTACGAGAGCCTCCTGTGGGAGTTCCCATTGATGGTTTTGAGGCTTTTAGGGCGTCATCTTTGGTAATTCGTCCGTCTTTACCTGTGCCTTTTACTGCTGAAGCTGGAATTTCACGTTCTTCCAATATTTTTCGTGCAGCAGGACTCGGCGTGTTGGTTGCATAAGTTGTTTTTTCAGCTACAACAACAGGAGCTTGTTTAACTTCCTCTTTTTTAGGGGCTTCGATTTTGGTTTCAGCCACAGCGGCACCTTCAGCTGGTTGGGTAGCCGACGTGTCAATCAAGCATACCACCTGACCTACTTTCACCGAGTCGCCTTCTTCGGCTTGCAAAGTGATGATTCCACTTGCTTCGGCAGGAAGTTCGAGCGTAGCTTTATCCGAATCAACTTCGGCAATGGCTTGGTCTTTTGTTACGTAATCACCTGTTTTTACTAACCAACGAGCTATTTCAACCTCTGTGATGGATTCTCCCGGTGAGGGAACTTTCATTTCTAACATAGTTATTCAGTTTTAAGTATGATATTTTATTTTTTATTTAATTAAAATTCATCGTCTTCAAGCCCCCAAACATCAAAAATTTCTTCGGTTGAGAACTGCAATTCAGGAAATGTAGCGGAACTAATCATTTCCCCTTTAACGATAGGAGCCAGCCCTATGTATTTCCTGTTTTCTAAAACATAACGCTGTATCATTTTATCAAGCGGAAAAACAATCCAATACTCAGGAACGCCTTCCTCTTGATAGAGTTCATATTTAAGTTTTGTGTCGTTTTCTGAATTAGACGACACAATTTCAACCACTAAACTTGGAGCACCTACACACCCTCTTTTGTCAATTTGTTCTCGGTTGCAAACCACGCAAAGGTCGGGCTGCACCACCGTTTTGACACTTCCGTCCTTGTCGGGAAAACGCACATCAAACGGAGCATAAAAAACTTGGCACTTCTTTCTTTTAAAGAACGCCCTGAATTTTTCATTTAAATTTGACGAAATCTGTTGATGAAACGATGTAGGAGCTGGTGACATTTTTAAAATTTTACCCTTAAAAAGTTGTAACCGCTCTTTGACTCGCCACAACAGATAGTCAGCGTAGGTGTACGTCCCGTTTAGGTCTAATTGATTGATATTTGTGATAATAGAACTCATTTTTTTATTAGTTGCTACTAAACCAGCCTTTAATTTTTCCTAAAATTCCTATTTCTTTTTGAGGAGCATTTTCGTATAGTAAAGCCTCCATCTCCTTTTGAGAAGAAATTTTCACAAGCATATAGTGTCCATCTAATTTTTGTTTTTTCTCTTCGGGCAATCTTTTCAAAAATGTCTGATAATCAATATCTCCAATAACCTTATAACTATCAGAGATATCCTCGTCTCCATCAATAATCACCAAAGAAATTCGCCATTCTTTCACTTGTTCTTGATTGAGCGAAATTTTCGTAATGTCAATAAAAGGCGGATATTCGTAAGGCAATACGGTTGAAACAGACTCTGTTATGGAATAAACCCCAAAAATATCTCCACTTTTTTTGTCTTGATAGAACATTTGTTTTGCAATATAAGCATCCACATATTGCTGTTCTTCTACAAATTTGCTAAAAAATGCTACTTTGTCATCTGCTGAAAGCATTTTTTTAACGATTTCAGCATCTACACAAATAGGGCGATTCACTCCAAAAAGAAATGGCTCTTCCCTTCCTTCATAACATTTTATGCCAAATTCAATATCTCGACGATAATCATACGAGATTTTATCAGCCTCATACTCAAATTCTTCTTCGTCAGTTACCTGAACTCCCAAATAGTTTGCTACATTCTTGATAAATTCAAAAGCTCCCAACCAATCTGATTCAGTACTCGGCGTAAAAACACGAACCTCATATTCTTCATTTTCAGCGCTGTAACTCACTTCAAAACCTCGCCCACTGATGCCATCTTGTCCCATCAACATACAACCATAATCATTGATAGGTGAAAACATAATTTTTTCAAAATCTTCGTCTTCTTGATGTGTATCATATTGGACAAAACTTTCGTCTTGAAGCTCTAAAAGTTCTTGTGGTGTCATCACTTTGGGAACTTGACTGTTTTTGATATAAAAAGTTCTACTCATACACCTATTGTTTTTAATGTTTTATACAAAATCACTAAACATTCTTCTTGGCATCAGCATTGCGGTCAAAAACCATCGCAACGGCTTCAGCGTGACGTTTACGGTCGCGAGTATGACTTCCTGAAGCAGGCGCACTATACACAGTGTTCGATGCCAATCGCCATTTTACAAAGTCGAAGAACATTAACATATACCCGTAAGCTCCCATATTTTTAGGCTCTTCTTGTGCCCAAACAAAATCATCTGCATTTTTGTATTTGCTCAACACTTGTTTGATTTGCTCCACAGGCAGTGGAAATAACTGCTCAATACGCACGAACGCAACGTCTTCTCTGCCTAATTTTTCGCGCTCGGCATATAAGTCATAATAGAAACGCCCTGAACAGAAAACAACCGATTTCACTTTGTTTACATCGGCAATTGGGTCATCGATAAGTTCTTGAAAATGACCATTCGCTAACTCATCAACGGTTGAAACCACTTGCGGATGTCTAAGCAAACTTTTGGGTGAAAACACCACGAGAGGCTTGCGGAAATTGGTTTTCATTTGACGTCTGAGCAAATGGAAAAAGTTGGCAGGCGTTGTACAATTCGCTACGTACATATTCTTATCGGAACAAAGTTGCAAATAGCGTTCCACGCGCGCCGATGAGTGTTCTGCTCCCTGACCTTCATATCCGTGAGGCAACAACATCACCACTCCGTCTTGATTTTTCCATTTGTCTTCACCGCAGCAAATGTATTGGTCAATCATAATTTGCGCTCCGTTTGGAAAATCACCAAATTGAGCTTCCCAAATGGTGAGCGCGTTCGGATTTGCCATTGCATAACCATATTCGTAGCCCAAAACGCCATATTCTGAAAGCAACGAATTGAATACTCTGAACGTCCCTTTTGCTAATTTTTCGTGCTTTTTAAGTTCATTCAATAAAGTTATTTTCTCTTCGGTGTCTTCGGTTTTTACCACAGCGTGACGATGCGAAAAAGTGCCTCGTTCAACATCTTGCCCCGTGAGTCGGACATCAAAACCTTCGGCAAGAAGCGAACCAAATGCCAAATGCTCCGCCATTCCCCAATCGATGCTGTTATTGTTGAAAAAGCCTTCTTTTCGGTCAGAAATAATTTTCTTTATTTTGCTAATAAATTGCTTATCAGCAGGAAGTTCCGTAATCAATTTAGCAATTTCAATCAACGTTTCCTTGTTAAATGACGTATCCACTTTTTCTAACATTTTTGCACGTGAGGCAATCTCAAATCCTTGCCATTCGTCTTGCATAAAAGGCTTTATGATGGTAAGTTCTTCTTTGCGAGAATCTTCTAAATCCTTATCTAACAATGTTTTGTAATCGTTTTCAATTTGAGTAACGAAATTTTGTTCGATAACACCTTCTTGAACAAGTTGTTGTGCGTAAATATTTCTCGGATTATCGTGTTTTCCGATGAGTTTATATAATTTCGGTTGCGTAAAACGCGGTTCGTCACCTTCATTGTGCCCGTATTTTCGATATCCGAGCAGGTCAATATATACGTCGTTTCCAAATTCTTGCCGATATTCCAAAGCGAACAAAAATGCGTGTACGACGGCTTCGGCATCATCTGAGTTTACGTGCAGTACAGGCGCAGATGTAACCTTTGCAATATCAGTACAATAGATTGACGAACGTGAATCCGTGTAGTTCGTGGTGAAACCTACTTGATTGTTAACCACAATATGGATAGTTCCGCCTGTTTTGAATCCGTCAAGTCGGCACATTTGAGTAACTTCGTACACAATTCCTTGTCCTGACACCGCCGCATCACCGTGAATGGCAATTGGCAAAACTTTTTTGATGTCAGACGGGCAGTGACGGTCTTGTTTTGCTCGCGTAATTCCTTCAATAACAGCTGCTACGGTTTCCAAATGTGATGGATTGGGCGCTAAATTCAAATTGATTTTTTTGCCCAAAGGCGTAATTTTTTCAGAGGTAATTCCCAAGTGATATTTCACATCTCCATCAAAATTATCTGCTGATTCATAATCTTTTCCGTCAAATTCTGAAAAAATATCTTTCGGATTTTTATTGAAAACATTAGCAAGTACATTCAAACGCCCACGATGCGCCATTCCTAACACCAAGTGTTCAACGCCTTTTTCGGCAGCTTTGTCAACAATGAAATCCAATCCCACAACTAAGGCGTCATTCCCTTCCAGTGAAAAGCGTTTTTGACCGACGTATTTTGTATGTAGAAAATTCTCAAACGATGTTGCTTCGTTGAGTTTTTTCAAAATTTGAATTTTTTCTTCTTTTGAAAATTGGGGTTTATTGCTGTTTTTGTACAGTTTAGATTCAATCCATTTTCTGACTTCGGGTTCACGTATGTAAGCGTATTCAATTCCGATTGCGTGGCAGTAAATGTCGTTCAATGCGCTGACAATATTGCGAAGCGAAGTTGGTTGTAATCCAATTTCTTTGGCGGCATCAAAAATTATGTCTAAATCAGCGTTTGAAAGTCCGTAATTTTCGATATTCAAGTTCGGGAGAAACGCTTCACGCTCACGAATCGGGTTGGTTTTTGTGAATAAATGCCCATAAGTGCGATAGGCATTGATTAAATTTAAAACTTTAAATTCTTTTTGCACATTTTCCGAAACAACATTGTTTCCTGTTTCTACCTTGTGTGCCATCACCTGAACGGCATCGTCATAGGAGTTTCCGTAGTTTTCTTGTGCAAAATCAAAACCTTGAAAAAACGCTCGCCAACTCGGCTCTATGGCGTCTGGATTTTCAAGATATCTATCATATAATTCCCCAAAATAAGCCGTACTTGCGGCATTCAAAAAAGAATACTTGTCCATAGTAAAAAAATTATTCAGTGTATACAAGACACAAAGATATAATTTAGTTTTGTATTTTTAATCATTTTATGTTTTTTTTCAAAATATATTTATCT
>JBGYFE010000132.1:0-8337 GCA_041819925.1 Capnocytophaga sp. | reverse complement strand
CGAACCATATATCCAACTTTGGAAAATTATTTGCCTGAACTTATCAAAGCGTATGAGAAATTCGCTCAAAAAATGCCTCAATATTTAGAAAAATGTAAAAATTAATTATATGCAAAAAACCTTCAAAAAAATTGCCCTTTCATTATTATTGGTAATGTCGGTGGCAGTCTTCGCACAAAAACCGAAGATACGAATTATCGCAACAGGCGGAACGATCGCCGGAGTGAGTAAATCCACCACCGAATCTAATTACAAAGCCGGTGAATTAGGTATTTACCAATTACTACAAGCCGTTCCCGAAGTGAAAAACATTGCTGATGTGAGCGGTGAGCAACTCGTAAAAATCGGGTCGCAAGATATGAATGACGATGTGTGGCTCAAACTTGCCAAACGCATCAATGAGCTTCTTAACAAAGAAGGCTACGATGGCGTGGTTATCACTCACGGAACGGACACGATGGAAGAAACGGCTTATTTCTTGAACTTAACCGTTCACAGCAACAAACCTGTGGTAATGGTAGGAGCGATGCGTCCGGCCACAGGAATGAGTGCTGATGGTCCGTTAAATCTTTACAATGCAGTGGTTGTAGCGGCTTCTCCCAATGCCAAAGACCGCGGAGTAATGGTTTCAATGAACGAAATCGTGCTTGATGCCAAAGATGTTATCAAACACAACACTACCGCTGTGGAAACCTTCCAAGGAGCGAATTTTGGCAAATTAGCATACATTCACAACGGAAAAGTATTTTTCAATAGAATGCCTCAAAATAAGCATACTACGCAATCCGTTTTTAATGTTGATAATTTGAAATCTTTGCCAAAAGTGGGCATTGTTTACGGTTATTCTAATATGTCTGAACTTCCAATGAAAGCCTTTATGGACGCTAAATTTGACGGAATTGTGTATGCTGGCGTAGGAAACGGAAATTTCTACCATACATTGTTCGATTTGGCTGTACAAGCACAACAAAAAGGCATTCAAATTGTGCGTTCATCACGCGTTCCGACGGGAGCAACTACGCTTGATGCCGAAGTAGATGACGCTAAATACCATTTCGTAGCCGCACAAGCGTTAAATCCGCAGAAAGCACGCGTTTTGTTGATGTTAGCACTGACAAAAACCAAAGATTGGAAACAAATTCAGCAGTATTTTAATGAATATTAAGCTGTTGAATTACGAATTAATAATTACGAATTAATAATTACGAATTAATAATTACGAATTAATAATTACGAATTAATAATTACGAATTAATAATTACGAATTAACAATTACGAATTAACAATTACGAATTAACAATTACGAATTAACAATTACGAATTAACAATTACGAATTAACAATTACGAATTAACAATTACGAATTAATAATTACAAAAAAAGTAAAAACTCCCTTTCTTTTGGATAAAATTAGGGAGAAGGCGGTGGGGATTAACTTTGTCAAAGTTTCAAATTTTGACAAAGTTTTGAACCGTGCCGATGGCTTTTCGGACAATTTCCTTGCTTGTTACATAAACTAAAAATAATTAGTTAATGAAAAAAATACTGATTTTTATTGGACTTTTGGGTTTTATTTCTTGTTTGAAAGACCCTAATGACGGTGTCATACGAGAAACCGAAATCATCACCAACGGAAAGAAATGGACATTACAAATTGGTAGCACCTATGAAGAAGTTTTTGCACAATTACAAACTTTGGGAAATGAAAAAAACTTTTCTTCTGTGGAAATTATCAACAGGAAAACATACGCTTCTCTTGAAGGTATAGAAGATTTTTGGAAATATTATAACTATCTGTATTTGAACAAAAAAGGTGAAATATATCCGCAAAGAGTTATCATTTTATTTAAAGATGAAAAAGTTTCTGAAATAGAAATTGGTGGTTCTCTTATGACAAGTATTGAGCGTTTTCCTACGGATTTTAGCCAAGAAAAAGCCATCCAAAAGAAAGATACAATCGAGCGGGCGTATGAAAAATTAGCCGATATTCTCAAAGATTCACAGTATGGCAATTACGAATTGTTTTTCTATCATAAAGATTTACAAAAACCTTTTGACCCCGATATGAAAAACTATGCACAATGGTATTTTGCTATGTCATACTCTGTAAATCAGAATAGAAAGGCTACTTCGTCTGTGGTTTTATCTTTTTCTGACGGAAAACTTTCAAAAATGGAACACACTTATACAGAAGCTGATGTTTACAACTAATAACAAATCAAAAAAAAGAAATTTATGAAACGAATATGTACATTTTTGGCACTTCTTTTTGTCGGAAATGCTTTTGCACAACAAGGATTTGAGGAACAACTCAAAGAATTGAAACAAAAATCCGACAAATTCAATGTTTATTTGAACTCACAAACAAGTTTCGATGTTCTTGCTGAAAAAGGACAAGACACGAAGATGAATTTCAAAGCTCGACAATTACGATTGGAATTTCGAGGCAACATCAACGAAAGAATTTTCTATCGTTTGCGCCATCGTTTAAATCGAAGTAATGCAGGGGCAAGTTTAGACAATTTAGCAACCGCTACCGATATGATTTACGCAGGTTTCCGTTTGAATGAAAAATGGACACTCACAGCTGGAAAAATGTGTCAGGCGTGGGGCGGATTTGAATTTGACCTCAATCCGATGAATATTTACGAATATTCTGATTTTATTGAAAATATGGATAATTTTATGGTGGGTGGAATGCTTACTTACGCTCCGAGTGAAAACCACGAATGGAATTTCCAAATTACCAATTCAAGAAATAAAAAATTTGAAGAGATTTACGAAGGAAGAATACCTACGGGAGTGGAGGCTTCTGATAGTCCGCTATCGTATATCGTGAATTGGAATGGAACTTTCGGAAGATTCCAAACACGATGGGCAGTGGGGCTGGAAACCGAAGCTAAAGATAATTATTCCAAAATGGTTACATTAGGAAATAAACTTAATTTTGATAAGTTTCAAGTGTTTTTAGATTATATGTATGCTAATCAAGATTTAGATAGATTGTACCTTTCTAATTCTACCGCAACGGCATTAAAAGATGTAAGCTACAACACTTTCATCTTAAAAGCAGAGTTTCAACCTGCCGAAAAATGGAACGTTTTTGCCAAAGGAATGTATGAAACAGGCAATCACGACGGAAATAATGTGAGAAAATCTTACGGATATTTCGCAGGTGTAGAATATATGCCTTTCCAAGACCAAGATTTGCGATTTTTTGCAGCATACATCGGTAGAAAATTTAGTTATCAAGGTGGAGTTGATACAAATACCAATCGTTTTAGTATAGGAATGATGTATCGCATCAAAGCGTTTTAATAATTATTCATAATAAATAATAAATTGATTTGAAAGCTGCCCGAAAAGTCAAAGCGAAACTCTGCTCAAAGAACTTTTCGGGCGGTTTTATTTTTGTTTTTTTTACAAGTCTTGATACATAAAATTATGAAAATCAACATAAAAACAGATATTCGTTATGCGTTTTTCTACTTTTTTGTAGTGGTTTGTTTAGGTGTTTTTTTGCGTTTAGCATACGTACTGCCTATGCCTTTTGCATTTGACTATCGGAATTTATTGCACGCTCATTCGCATACGGCTTTTTTGGGGTGGATATATGTTTTATTAACGGGACTTATTTGCAGAGAATTTATTCCGATAAAAAACGAAAAAACATATCGAATTTTGTTTTATTTAACTCAATTTTCTGTTTTAGGAATGCTTTTTAGTTTTTCTTTTCAAGGATACGGACTTTATTCCATTACTTTTTCCTCTATTTTTATTTTTATAACCTATTATTTCGCCTATTTTTTCTTCAAGCATTCAAAAAAAGAACTTTTTTCATCAAATTATTCCAATAAAACTTATAATATTTCATTTTATTTTGTAAAAATGGGAGTTTTCTATCTCATTATTTCAAGTTTAGGCATTTGGGCGATTCCGATTTCAATCATTCAATTCGGAAAAAATTCTGATTTTTACAAGGCTTCAATAGCTTTCTTCTTACATTTTCAATATAACGGCTGGATACTTTCTGCTCTGACAGGATTGTTCATTCGTCAATTTCAGTGGAATTTACCACATAAATCACTGTTTAACAAACTTTTATACGGATTTCAAATCTCCGTAATTGGAACATTACCCATTTCGTTATTAGGAATTTTTGATTTGACTATATTTTATGTTATTGGTGGCTTTTGTTCCCTTATTTGGTTGTGTATCATTTTGATTATAAGCGTATTATATTTCAAAAGTGCTACAAAAAAATCGTCATTAGCAACACTCTTTCTGTTGTTTTTTATTCTTAAAATCATTATGATGATTTTTGGAGTTATTATGGGCAAAAAAGGGTTTATTTTTAATAATAATGATTTAATAATCAGTTATTTACATTTGAATTTTTTAGGAATCATCAATATAGGATTGCTTTTTTTATTGCAATCAAATCGGCTTTTCAGTCCCAATAAATGGCTGGTAACCATTTATTTATCAGCTTTTTTAGCTACTGAATTACTCATTGCCTACAAAGGTTTTTCTTTTTGGACAGAATGGATACTTTTCGAGAATTATTTCCAATACTTAACTTGGGCAAGTGCTTTATTTTTGTTTCCAGCCTTAGGATGGTGGCTAAAAACCACAAAATCAGAGGAAAAATAGTTTTATTTTTTTTACAATTCTCAACACTTCCGTCAAAATATAAAAAATTAATGCGATATTTTTTTCGTTTAACCAAAAAATTATCGGTGAAAGGGCGTAAATCTGTATATTTTTTTTACCTTTGGCTCATAAAAAATGAACATAAAATGAAAAGGATACTACTTTTATTCATCACTTTTTTGGGAGCTTGCAATAACACATCAACAGATGAAAGCAATAATCCACCAGGAAATTTTGCTATAACAAATAGCATAGTAACGCAAAATACTGCTACTGTTTCTTGGTCAAAATCAGTTGATACTGACGGAGATAAAGTTACTTATAACATTACTCAGGGTGATTTTATTGTTCGGGGAATCGAACGCCTGAATTACACGTTTTCTAACCTGAAAACTAACACAACCTACGAAATTACCATCACAGCAACTGATGGAAAAGGGGGAGAAAACACCATTACACATAGTTTCACCACCGGAAATTCAGAAGCAAATGTAACAAATTTTAACATTCCTTCTGAACTACAAAGCTATTACCAAACGATTGATTTTTCAAAAACAGGAACTGAACTTCATAATCAATTGGCTACACTAACCATTGCTAAACATTCCACATTTTTAGACTACGGAAACCGTCATAATTATCTGCCGCAAGCTGACCGTTCAGCCAATGATGCCAATAAGGTAATATTGATTTATACAGGCGACATACGCAGCTCCAAAAGCGGAAATGTTAACACCGAACACGTTTATCCTCAATCAAAAATTGGAGCAACTGCAAAAGGAGATTTACATCACTTGAGGTATTGCGATATGGATACGAATTCAAGTCGGGGTAATCATCCTTTCACTGATGGTAACGGAAAAGCTCAATTGATAAACAAAAACAGCTGGTATCCAGGTGATGAGTGGAAAGGTGATGTGGCTCGAATGGTGCTTTATTTGAACTTACGATATAACGAAGACTTGGGTGCAGACATTTCAACCAGCGGTGTTGATTTATTACTGAAATGGAATGCGGAAGATCCTGTTTCACAGATTGAAAAAAATCGAAATGAAGTAATTCAGCAAGCACAAGGAAATAGGAATCCTTTTATTGATAACCCATACTTGGCAACCTTGATTTGGGGCAAAAATAAAGCTGAAAACCGTTGGTAAGTGATGTTTTTTGGCACATAAAATCTCCTTTTTTAGGAAGACAAGCTAAACAGAAAACGATTTCAACCTTTTTATCGTATAATACATTAAAGAAATCTTTCAAAATTGTTAATCTTTAATTAAAAAAGAGGTTTTTCATTCAAATGATGTTGCGTAAACTAAATATATTACTACCTTTGTGGCTATTAACTGTATTAAAAAGTAATACTTATGAACAAAACAGAATTAATTGATGCAATTGCTGCTGATGCAGGAATTACGAAAGCAGATGCAAAAAAGGCTTTGGAGTCTTTTTTTGCGAATGTTGAAAAAACACTAAAAAAAGGAGATAAAGTTTCAATTGTGGGCTTTGGTTCTTGGTCGGTGTCTAAAAAAGAAGCTCGTGAGGCGAGAAATCCTCGTACTAATGAAGTTATCAAGGTAGCTGCTAAGAATGTAGTTAAATTTAAGGCTGGTTCCGAGCTTTCTGATGCGGTAAACAAAAAGTAGTTAAAAAAAAAAAGAGAAATTAAAAAGGCTGTTTCAAAACGAAGAAGCAGCCTTTTTTATGTTTTTTATTATTTTCCCAACAAATCGGGGCGACGATTTTTAGTGTGTTCAAAAGCCTTCTCTTCACGCCATAATTCAATTTTAGGAAAGTCTCCGCTGAGCAAAATTTCAGGCACATTCCACCCCTTGTAAGAAGCCGGACGCGTATAAACTGGCGGGGCAAGTAAATTATCTTGAAAAGAGTCTGTTAACGCCGAAGTTTCATCACCCAATACACCCGGAATCAACCGAACAACCGCATCGCAAACAATTGCAGCCCCCAATTCACCTCCTGAAAGAACGTAATCTCCAATTGAAATTTCTCTTGTAATAAAATGCTCTCGAACTCGTTGGTCAACTCCTTTATAATGCCCACAAAGAATTATCAAATTTTCACAAAGAGAAATCCGATTGGCTGTTTTTTGATTAAAAGTCTCCCCATCAGGAGTCATATAAATCACTTCATCATAGTGACGTTGGGCTTTTAAAGCCGAAATACACTTATCAATAGGCTCAATCATCAGAACCATACCAGCCCCCCCTCCAAATTGATAATCATCTACTTGCCTATAATTTCCCGTGCTATAATCCCGCAAATTGTGAAAATGAACTTCCACTAATCCTTTCTCAATAGCCCTTTTCATTATGGAAGCACTAAACGGGCTTTCCAAAAGTTCTGGAACCACCGAAATAATGTCAATACGCATTGATTATCTGTGTTTATTGATTTCATCTTGAAGTTGACGACGTACTTTCTGTTCCCTTTCTATGGCTGACTTTCTGTAATTTTCATACTCATCTTGTAACTCTCGCAAATCTTGGAGTGATTTTCTGGTAATAGCACTTCCGTTTATATATTTATACACATAGAAAAATAACAAGCACGTCAATATCAAAACAATACTCCACATCATCAGTGAATATGTTCCTTTTGAAAGTAATACACCCAAAAAATTAATGCTATCCTTTTCATTTTGAGTTTTTTCTAAATTGCTCTGAAGTTCTGAAATGTTGTCATTCAGTTTTTTTACTTCTTCTTCGTGATTACCTATAACCGCCTGCTGTGCCTGAATTTTTGACTTAATACTCTGTAAACTATCAAGTACATTTCTTTGATAATTTCCGAGTTTAGCTCTATCAATAATTTTGTATGTTTGCCAAGAATTTGCCTTTTCAACCAAATTTTCAAACTGCTCGTTAAGCGTGTTGGTCTTTCTCTTAACTTCTACATTTATGCTGTCTAAGTTATTTTCTTGGGCATTTGTGGCAAATGTAAACGAAAAAAAGGCTGCCAATGTTCCTATAATTAATTGTTTTCTCATCTTATAATTAAATTATTTTCAAAAAACAAATATAAGAAAATTAATAATAAAAACTATTTTTAATAAAAAAAAAATGATTTTTTTGATATTTACTTTGTGATTTATATCAATCTACAAGGTTGTTTTTCAGTTATTTATTGTTTTAATAAAGTGGTTTTTGTTATTGTTAAAAAATCTTTTCTCGTTTGTATTCAGTCGCATTACAGTAGTCATCAATCAATAATTATCCTTATCTTCTAAAAAAATAATAGGTTGTGTTTTAAAAAGTATGATGATGTAAAAAGTTGACAATTAGGGAATAAAGTTGTATTTTTGTTGAATGCTAATAACAATAAAACTCCACTGCCCCAATTGTCAAGGTACAAAGATAGTCAAAAATGGCAATAAAAAGAATAAAAAGCAAAATTATCTTTGCAAAACCTGCAAACGCCAATTCATCGGTGACCATAATCTGACCTACAAAGGTTGGGCTTCGCATATCGCTGCGAAAATTCTCTTGCTTTTGGCAAGAAATGTAGGCATTCGTGATATTGCTGAAATTGAACGTGTTAGCGTCAAAAAAGTGCTTTCTGTTTTGGTGAATTTCAATCAAGAAATCAAACCCAAACAAAGCAAATACAAGTCGTTACAAGTTGATGAACTTTGGACTTTTGTGGGAAAAAAGAAAAATAAAAAATGGTT
>JBGYFE010000131.1:0-35995 GCA_041819925.1 Capnocytophaga sp. | reverse complement strand
TTGTAATAAGCAAAACTATTTAAACACATAAACAACTGTAAATAAACGAATTAAAACAATTCTAAAATTATACATTTTTTTTCATTTATTTATTTTTTCTTTCGTTTCATTCTATTATTTTGTTAAATAAACTTTTTTCATAACATTGGTATTTATTTTTCAACAACTTAACTTTTATTTTTCTGAAATCTCAAAAAAAATTTGTTTATTTAAATTTTAAATCATACCTTGCCGCGCTTCAAAATATTGTCAGGAACTATGCAAAATAAAATAAAATATGAATTGGAGTTTGTCATTCACGCTTCTCCGCAGATGTTATATCAATACATTTCATCTCCGTCAGGACTTTCGGAATGGTACGCCGATAATGTAAATTCAAGGGGAGAGATTTATACTTTTATTTGGGAAGATGTTGAAGAAAAAGCTAAATTGCTCCGAAAAAAAATGGATGAATCCGTAAAATTTCGATGGTTAAACAACGGTGATGATTCTTTTTTTTGAAATGAAAATTGTGGTTGATGAAATAACAGAAGACGTTTCATTGATAGTTGTCGATTTTGCAACTCCTGATGACTTAGAAGAATCTAAAATGCTATGGGAAAACCAAATAGCAGAATTGAAGCACGTATTAGGTTCTTCCTAAATTTGATTGTTTCTATCCCTTTTATCAAATCAAACAAAAGCAGCAGATGAAAATAAATCACAACGGAACTCTTTTTAAATCTGATGAAAACATTGTGTCAATTGAAAATAGAGCTCTCAAATATGGAGATGCCATCTTTGACACCTTAAAATATACCAACCAAAAACTCCTTTTTTGGGAAGAACATTACCTGCGATTAATGGCTGGAATGCGTATTTTGCGAATGGAAATTCCTTTTTCTTTTACATTGGAATTTATTGAAAATGAAATTCATAAAACGATAAAAGCCAACGAATTAGAAAATTTTCCGGTTCGAGTGCGTGTTACGATTTTCCGCCGTAACGGAGGGCTTTATTCTCCGAAAAGCAATGACGTAGATTACATCATTGAAACGCAAAAATTAACTTCGCCTTTTTACGAATTTAACGAAAATCCATACGAAGTGGAGCTTTTTAAGGATTTTTATGTGCAAGCCGATTTGATGGCTAACATAAAACACACTAATAGACTGGTGAATGTCGTTGGAAGTATCTTTGCTCACGAAAATGATTATCAGAATTGTATCTTACTGAACAACAACAAAAATATCGCTGGGGCTTTGAATGGAAATCTCTTTTTAGTAGTGGGTAATATGCTGAAAACCCCGCCATTAACCGATGGTTGTTTAAACGGAATTACTCGAAAAATACTCTTGAAAACTTTAAGAAAAGTTCCTGATTTTGAAGTAGTAGAAACCTCTATTTCACCATTTGAACTTCAAAAAGCCGATGAACTTTTCATAACAAATAGCATCATTGGTATCCAGCCAATTACGCAGTACAGAAAAAAAACGTACGGAAATACAATCGCTAAAAATTTAATAGGGAAACTAAATACTGTTGCCCGTTTTGGAGTATAACAATAATTTATACTCATTCTAAACTTTATACACCTTAAAAAGTAATACATTTGCGCCCGAAGACAAAATTTAAAGATAACAACTGATTGATGAGAACCAAATCAATAAAGAAGAACGTAATTAATGTGGTAACGCTGGGGTGTTCCAAAAACGTATATGACAGTGAAGTGCTGATGGGACAACTCAAAGCAGGAGGCAAAGAAGTGGTTCACGAAAAAGAAGGTAACATAGTGGTTATCAACACTTGTGGATTCATAAACAACGCCAAAGAAGAAAGCATCAACACCATTTTGGATTATGTACAAAAGAAAGAAGATGGTTTAGTGGACAAAGTTTTTGTAATGGGCTGTTTGAGTGAACGTTACAAGCCTGACTTGGAGAAAGAAATTCCCGATGTTGACCAATACTTCGGAACAACAGAGTTGCCTGCCTTGCTCAAAGTTTTGGGAGCTGATTACAAGCACGAACTCATTGGCGAGCGACTAACCACCACACCTAAAAATTATGCTTACCTAAAAATAGCCGAAGGTTGTGACCGTCCGTGTAGTTTTTGTGCTATTCCGTTAATGCGTGGAAGCCACAAAAGTACTCCTATCGAAAATTTGGTTGAAGAAGCAAAAAAATTGGCTGCAAAAGGCGTAAAAGAATTGATTTTAATCGCTCAGGACTTAACATACTACGGATTAGACCTTTACAAAGAACGAAAATTAGCCGACTTATTGCGCGAATTGGTCAAAATAGATGGCATTGAGTGGATTCGGTTGCATTACGCTTTTCCAACAGGATTTCCGATGGACGTTATCGAAGTGATGAAGCAAGAACCTAAAATTTGCAACTATATTGACATTCCGTTGCAACATATTTCTGATTCGATTTTGAAAAGTATGCGTCGTGGCACTACCCGAGAGAAAACGACCAAACTTTTGAAAGATTTCCGCGAAAAATTACCCGAAATGGCTATCCGAACCACGCTGATTGTCGGTTATCCAGGTGAAACGGAAGAAGATTTTGAAACGCTCAAAGAATTTGTTAAAGAAATGCGTTTTGACCGTTTAGGTTGCTTCACGTATAGTCACGAAGAAAATACACACGCATACAACCTGACAGATGATGTGCCCGAAGGCATAAAAATGCAACGTGCCAACGCAATTATGGAAATTCAGTCGCAAATTTCGTGGGAACTCAATCAGGAAAAAATCGGAAAAACATTCCGTTGTTTGATTGACCGAAAAGAAGGAAATTATTTCATAGGACGCACCGAATTCGATTCGCCCGATGTAGATAATGAAGTACTCATTGATGCTAAAAAATTTTACGTAAAAACAGGCGATTTTGTAAACGTAAAAATCATTGATGCAATGGATTACGACCTATATGCCGAACCTATTTAAAAAAATTACAACAAAACATATTTATTATTTCAATATAAAATAGTACTTTTGCGAAATTCAGATTTTAAAACTTAATATGATATGGAACTACAAGGACGTGTAAAACATATTTCAGCGATTCAAACTTTTGGAGCTAACGGATTTCAAAAACGAGAGGTTGTGATAACTACTGAAGAGCAGTATCCGCAATTCATTATTTTTGAATTTACTCAAGATAAGTGCTCATTATTAGATACTTTCAGAATCGGACAGCTGGTAAAAATCAGTTTCAATGTGCGAGGACGCGAATGGATAAATCCGCAAGGTGAAGCCAAATATTTCAACTCGTTGCAAGGCTGGCGCATTGAGGATTTGGAAGGACAATACCAACAACAAGCACAGCAATTTCAGCAATATCCGCCTCAACAAATGATGCCACAACAGGCGTTTCAACAACAGTATCCGCCTCAACAGCAGTTCCAACAACAATATCCACCACAACAGCAATTCCTGCAACAATCAGCTGTAAATCAATCGTTTGTTCAAAATGCTCCTCAAACGGGTGGTTTTGAAGCGGCTCAAAACACAAATAACGAAGATTTTGACGATTTACCATTCTAAAATTGGTATTTTTAACAGAAAATATGCCTTTTCCTTCTCCCGATTTTGCTTCGGAAGAAGGAATTGTTGCTTTTGGAGGAAACCTAACTCCGAAACGGTTATTAGAAGCCTATCAAAACGGCATTTTTCCGTGGTATAATGATGATGACCCGATTTTGTGGTGGTCTCCTGACCCCAGATTTGTTCTTTTTCCCGAAAAACTACATATTTCTAAAAATATGCGAAAATTACTTCGGAAAAAAGTTTATCAAGTAACTTATAATCAATGTTTTGAAGAAGTCATTAAAAATTGTGCATCTGTTTGTCGTAAAGACCAAGATGGTACTTGGATACACCCTGAAATGATACAAGCCTATACGGAATTGCATCGTTTGGGTTTTGCCTTTTCTGTGGAAGTATGGCTTGAAAATCAGTTAGTAGGAGGGCTTTATGGCATTAAACTCAATCGAATTTTTTGCGGAGAAAGTATGTTCAGCAAAAAGGACAATGCTTCACAATATGGTTTTATAACCTTTGTACAAGAATACCCTGAAATTGAATTAATTGATTGTCAAATACATAGTGAATATTTAGAAAAATTAGGTGCAGAGGAAATTTCAAGAACTGAATTTTTAAAACTTTTAAGAGGAATATAATAACTCTCTGATTTTAACTAATTTAGAAATAGACTTTTGAGTGTCAGGAACATCGGGTAAAGCCGATTGTTGGCTCAATATTTCAATTTCTTCAAGCAATTTTTCTGCCATTGAAATAATTTCGTCATACTCTCTTTCTCCTGCTTTTATAGAAAGTAATTCATCACGATTGGAAACACGAATATTAAGTGTTTCATTCTCAAAAATATATTTCGCTGATTGCAATATACGAATGATGTGCATTGCATTTTTACTATCGTAATTTTTGCCGTGCTTTTGGTTGACATTATAACGTTCCTCATTGCGTTTCTCAATCCAATCCCAATATTCTTTGTATTTCTTACAATATGTGGAATATCCATCTGAGTTACAATACAAATATGCTTGAATTTGCTCATTTTTTCCTACGGAAGACAGCAGAACTTCATTTGAAAACTCATTTTTGATAATTCCTTTATAATTTAATGTTCTATTTTTGTCGTAAAACAAAGCAAACACATCTCTTGAATGCGGAATTTTGACCAATCCGCAGTATTCTTGATACTTTTGATGCTTTTCAAACCATTTTTCAACCGGAATACTATCTAACCCTTCTAAAATATAACAGAAATCCAATAAACTTTTGCGTTCTTCGCTCATCGGATTAACGATTTTTTTATTCAATCCGCGTGCTTTTCTGATTTGCGCTTGAGCGTAACCAACAATGGTTTCCTTACACAATTTTGATAAAAAATCTTCTACTGAAAAAAAATCCATTACAGGGTGTTTATAAAGAATACAATCATCAGGTGATGCCAAAATTTCCAAGATATTGGGGTTATTTTTCAATAAAAGTTCTACAAACCTACCTATTTCGTAATACACAATATCGTTGGTTTCGTTACTAACTTGCGGAATGTAATTCAATCCGTAAAAATTTTCTTTTGGTAGATAAAAAACGCCTTTAATATCCGTATCAGAGCTTGGAGTATCCAAACCAAAGGCTTTACTCCCTGAAATTACTTCAAAAAGTATTAAATTATTCTCTTTTAGATATTTTATATCCATAATTTTAAGTTTTAAGAATACATTCTACAAAAAATTCGTTTAATTCACGATTTATTTTTATTCCAACGGGTAGTTTTTGAGATTTTTCTATGTTATCAGTTAGGGTTTTTATCAAAAAATGAGTAATCAAAGGCTCTTTTGGGTGTAAATAACTTTCATTTTGAGAGGCTTTTATTTCCATAATCTCTCGAATTTTATTCTGAACTTCATCGGAAGCTATACATAACAATTTATCAAATTCCACAGGTGGGAAGCTATTTTGCTCTGCAATCCATTTTCCTGCAAGAGCCGTTCGCAAAGCATATAGGTAACTTTTGAGTTTCACATTTTCTTGTTCACAAAGTGCCGCAAAATTTTTGCTCATACTCACATAATGGTGCATACAAGCTATGGGTGAAAAACTTTTTTGAGCTAAAATACGCAGTGTTTCAATAAGTTGTGGTGTTTCAAAATATATTATAGGACTATAGAGCCATTCCAATAGAGGAACATTCGATTTTGAAAGAAGATGTAACGTTTTCCGCAAGTCCCAACCACTTCCATCTAAATTTTTATCGGTTAAAAACTCAATGGTATCAGATTTTTCCCACAAAGAAAGGTAATATTTTAAATCGTTTTTATAAATAAATCGAACATCAAAATCACTATCGGGAGAAGCAAAACCCCACGCCCTACTTCCCGATTCTACCGCATAAATAATTTTGATAGAATGTTGTTTTTCAATTTCTTGTAATTTTTCAGAAATAATATTTTCCATAGTTTTAAGAGTGTAAAAATGTAATTTTGTGTTTACTCTTTCCTAAAATTAAAATCTTTAATAATTTGTCATCTCTTTTCTCATCTGAACTTTCCTCAAAATCTTTTAAAAAAAACATTTTTCTCTTCTTGTATAACAGAATTTGTTTACTTAGTTCATATTTTACGTGGGCAAGTATGACTTCCAGAATTTTGTGTTTCTTCTTCCTCTTGTCAATCGTAACAAAAAGAAGAAGAAAGTATTGAGCCCAAAATACGCAAAAAATATTTTACAAAAATAAAGCGTACAACTTTCGGACAAAAGTAAATATTTTATATCTATCTGAAAAATAGTTCATTGACTTTCGGAGCAAAATAATTCCTATACTATTGATTTTAAGCCGTATTTTTATTATTTTTGCGCCCGATTCATTCCAATAAAAACATTTAATTTCAAAAAAATGCTTGATAGATTAAACATTGTAAAACAGCGATTTGACGAAATTTCGGATTTGATTATCCAACCCGATGTCATTGCTGACCAAAAACGTTACATTCAACTCAATAAAGAATATAAAGACCTTAAAGAGCTCATTGACAAGCGAGAAGAATATATTTTAGTAACTTCAAACATTCGCGAAGCGGAAGAAATTATCAATACCGAAACCGACCCAGAAATGGTGGAAATGGCAAAAATGCAGTTAGATGAAGCCAGCGAAAAACTACCTCAATTGGAAGAGGAAATCCGGTTTATGTTGATTCCGAAAGACCCCGAAGACGCTAAAAATGCCGTTATGGAAATCCGCGCAGGAACAGGAGGAGACGAGGCTTCTATCTTCGCAGGAGATTTGTATCGTATGTACACAAAATACTGTCAATCAAAAGGTTGGAGCATATCTGTTATGGATTTCAACGAAGGAACAGCAGGCGGATACAAAGAAATTATTTTTGAAGTTACAGGCGACAACGTGTATGGAACGCTTAAATTTGAGGCAGGCGTACATCGGGTGCAACGTGTGCCACAGACCGAAACACAAGGTCGTGTACACACTTCGGCAGCGACCGTTATGGTACTTCCCGAAGCTGAAGAATTTGACGTAGAACTTGATATGCAAGATGTTAAAATCATTCGAACTACATCTACGGGACCTGGCGGACAGTCAGTAAACACCACTTATTCAGCCATTCAATTGCAACACATTCCCACAGGAATTGAGGTACGTTGCCAAGATGAAAAATCACAACATAAAAACTTGGACAAAGCCTTAAAAGTTTTACGTTCACGCCTTTATGAAATGGAATTAGCAAAGAAAATGGAAGCTGATTCGGCACGGCGTAAAAGTATGGTTTCCAGCGGAGACCGAAGTGCCAAAATTCGGACATATAACTATCCACAAGGACGCGTAACTGACCATCGTATCGGGCTGACACTCTATGACTTGCAAAACGTAATCAACGGAGATGTGCAACGCCTTATCGATGAATTGCAATTGGCTGAAAACACTGAAAAACTCAAAGAAGGTGATATTTTTTAGTCCATAGACAAATGTACAAAACTGTTTACGAATATAAAAAATTCCCAACAAATGCACTATACAAAGAATAATATTTCCCTTTCCTCTTTAATTGAACAAATACGACTAAAAAAATCGTTTTTGTGTGTGGGATTAGATGTTGATTTGGAAAAAATTCCGCCGCATTTGTTGCAGTGTGAAGACCCAATTTTTGAATTTAACAAAGCCATCATTGATGCAACACATCAATATGCGGTCGCTTACAAACCCAACACGGCTTTTTATGAAGCCTATGGCGTAAAAGGCTGGAAATCATTGCAAAAAACTATTGATTACATCAATGAAAAACATCTTGAAATGTTCACGATTGCTGATGCGAAACGGGGTGATATTGGCAACACCTCTACAATGTACGCTAAGGCTTTTTTTGAGGATTTACATTTTGACAGTGTAACAGTTGCTCCCTATATGGGAAAAGATTCCGTAGAGCCTTTTTTAGCTTTTGAAAATAAAATTACAATACTTTTGGCATTGACTTCTAATGAAGGAGCATTCGATTTTCAAACCCAAAAAGTTGATAATCAAGAACTGTACAAAAAAGTATTAAAAACTTCACTAACTTGGAAAAACAATCAAAACCTGATGTACGTTGTTGGGGCTACCAAAGCTGAATTTTTAAAGGAAATCCGAAAAATTGTTCCTAACCACTTTCTTTTGGTGCCGGGTGTGGGTGCACAAGGCGGAAATTTAGACGAAGTTTGTCAATATGGAATCAATGAAAATATTGGCTTGTTAATCAATTCTTCACGTGGAATTATTTACGCTTCTAACGGAAATGATTTTGCCGAGAAAGCTGCCCAAGAAGCCAAAAAATTGCAAAAAGAAATGGCAAAGTGGGTGAAATAGTAGTGTCTTCATTCTGAAATAACAATACAAAAATAGGCTGTTTAAAAACAGCCTATTTTTTTCTTAAAACTTCGTTTCCAATTTGATATATTCCAAAAACTCTTTCCGAACTTCGGGATTCTTGAACTTTCCGCCAAACTCAGCGGTTACTGTACTGCTTTCAATGTCTTTGATACCGCGTGAATTTACACACAAGTGCTTAGCATCAATTACGCAAGCCACATCTTCCGTTCCCAAGGCTTGTTGCATTTCTTGTACGATTTGCAATGTTAAACGTTCTTGCACTTGTGGGCGTTTGGCATAATATTCAACAATGCGATTCATTTTTGACAAACCAATAACCTTACCATTTGAAATATATCCCACGTGAGCTCTACCAACAATCGGTAAAAGATGGTGTTCGCAAGTAGAATAAACTACAATATTTTTCTCGACTAACATTTCACCGTACTGATAGCTGTTCTCAAAAGTTGAAGCTGACGGACGACGGTCTGGATGCAAGCCTCCAAATATTTCCTTAACAAACATTTTTGCTACACGCTTGGGTGTTCCTTTGAGACTGTCATCATTCAAATCCAACCCTAATGTGAGCATAATTTGACGTATATGCTCCTCTATTTCAGTTATTTTCTGAATATCCGTTTTATCAAATGCATCAGCCCGCAAAGGTGTTTTGGCTGAGGTACATACGTGATTATCTCCAAAAATATCATCTTCTTCTGAAAAATTCTTATCTATCATCTTTAAAAATCTTTATTCACAACTTGTTCCAAAAAGTTCGCAAAGATACGGTTTTAATTTGAATTTTGTTCTGTAAAATTGACTTTTCTCACTTTTAGAGAAACTATGAGTTATCAATAATCAGTATCAACTAATCACCAACCTTATCAGAAGATTTACTAATTTTATTCACAATCAAAGCTACGGCACCATCGCCCGTCACGTTACAAGCGGTTCCGAAACTATCCATCGCGATATAAAGCGCAATCATCAACGCTTGTTGTTGTGCATCAAATCCGAGCATCGATTGCAAAATCCCTAATGCTGCCATAATCGCTCCACCTGGAACACCTGGTGCGGCAACCATAATGATTCCCAACATCATAATAAACCCAGCAAACAATTCAAAATCAACCAATTGCCCATTCATCATCATCAAAGCCATCGCACAGGCCGTGATTTTCATTGTGCTTCCCGAAAGATGAATCGTAGCACAAAGTGGCACTACAAATCCTGCAATCCGTTCGGGAACGCCCATTTTGATGACTTGTTGCAACGTTACAGGAATAGTCGCTGCCGACGATTGCGTTCCGAGAGCCGTTGCGTAGGCGGGTAACATTGTCATCAATGATTTTATCGGATTTCTTCCCGAAATGAGCCCCGCAATCACAAACTGAATGATAAGCAAAGCGAAGTGCATCACGAAAATAACCCCTATAATTTTAACAAACAAACCAATGACCGAAGCAACTTTTCCTGCGTAGGCTATCTCTGAAAAAATACTCATAATATAGAAAGGCAATAACGGAATAATCACTTTTTCAATGACTTGTGTAACAATATCCCGAAAATCTTTCAATACTTCCCCCAAAGTGGAACGGCTCTTCAACGACAACCCAATGCCCACCATAAAAGCAAGTACCAAAGCACTCATCACATCAAGTATAGGAGGAATGCCAATAACAAAAAACGGTTCTAACGAACGTTCCGCAACCTCTACCGAAACCATACTTTGTTCTCCGAGCAAAGTCGGAAAGAAAGCGCTGCCTGCGAAATAGGTTGAAAAACCTGAAAAAAGCGTAAACGAATAGGCAATCACAACCGTAACAAACAGCAACTTACCTGCATTTTTGCCCAACTCGGCAATGGCAGGCATCACAAGCCCCATAATGATTAACGGAATTGAAAATCCGAGAAAACTTCCGAACAATTTGTTAAATGTTACAAATGAACGATTTAGCCAGAGCGGAGCGTACAACCCCACCACAATTCCAATTAAAATGGCTACAAAAACGCGAAATAAAAGATTGTTGAGTATTTTCATAACGGTTGCTTTTTAATATTTTTCAAAACAATTCTACCATCGAATGATGGCACTTGCCCACGTAAATCCGCTTCCGAAGGCTGCCAAAACTACCAAATCACCGTCTTTGATTTTTCCTGCTTGAAAGGCTTCTGTCAAGGCTATCGGAATGGACGCTGCTGTGGTGTTTCCGTATTTCATAATGTTGTTGAACACTTGGTTGTCCGTCAAACCAAATTTCTGTTGAATAAACTGAGAAATACGCAAATTCGCCTGATGTGGAATCAACATATCAATGTCTTCACATTCTAATCCGTTGGCTTTCAGACCCTCTTCAATAACTTCCGAAAATCGAACTACGGCATTTTTGAATACGTGTTGCCCATTCATATACGGAAAATAGCTCACGTCATCAGGGTCGTTTTCTGCAATAATATCTGTAACCCAACGTTTTGCAATTCCCGGCGCAATGAGTGCCAACTCTTCGGCGTGAACCCCTTCACTGTGCAAATGGGTCGATAAAATTCCTTTTTCGGGATTGGTTTCTCTTGAAACAATTGCTGCTCCTGCCCCATCACCAAAAATCACGGACACGTTTCGTCCTCGTGTTGAAAAATCCAGCCCTGGTGATTGCGTTTCTGAACCAATAACCAAAATATTTTGATACATTCCCGTTTTTATATATTGGTCAGCAATTGATAAGGCATAAATAAATCCTGAACATTGATTACGAACGTCCAAAGCCCCAACAGTTTTCAAGCCCAATTCTTTCTGAACCAAAACACCCGAACCCGGAAAATAATAATCAGGACTTAATGTCGCAAAAATGATAAAATCAATGTCATTTTTGTCAATTCCTGCGTTTTCAATGGCTTTCAAACTCGCCTTAACTCCCATACTCGTAGTAGTATCCTCGCCTTTAATAACGTGACGACGTTCTTTAATTCCCGTACGCTCCTGAATCCAAGCATCGCTCGTATCCATCAATTTTGATAAATCATCATTCGTAACAACATTTTCAGGAACATAAAATCCTAATCCTTTGATTTTTGAACGGTATGTCATATTTCTTTCTCTTTTTTTAACTATTATTTTGCCAAAAGTAAGATTTATTTTTGAATATACAAAAAAACAAAGCCGTTTCCTTTTGTGAATGAAAAAATATTGAGATATTTGCACTTTCATAGCATAATTGCTTGTTGATAATTTTTTTATACTCCTTAAAAACTCAAAAAAATAAGATTGAAACAAATGAAAAGAATAGCACAAAATATATTTTACGCGTTGGGAACGGTTTTTGTGGCGGGTTTTCTCATTAATGCCGTAGCGATAACTAAGGAAGAAAATAATATTTTTGACAAAGAAAATATTTCAGAAACTCCTGACAATGCGTTTGTTAGCAACCAAGACATTGACCGAGTGAATGGTTACAAAGTTTATGCTTTTGACTTGCCTACGGAATTGGATTTTGCAGGCGAACGAGTTCCGTTAGAAGTTCCTGACGTCTATGAACGTTTAGACCGAGAGTTTTTGGTAAATACCTATTGGCAATCAAATGGTTTACTGCTCATTAAACGTTCAAATAAATATTTTCCGATTATTGAACCGATTTTGAAACGCAATGGAATTCCTGATGATTTTAAATATTTAGCATTGATTGAAAGCGGATTGCTTGATGTGGTTTCACCATCGGGAGCGAGTGGTTTTTGGCAATTTATGAAAGCCGCTGCTATTGAATACGGTTTGGAGGTAAGCAACACAGTTGATGAACGTTATCATTTAGAAAAAGCAACACAAGCGGCTTGTGATTACTTGAAAAAAGCCAAACAAAGTACAGGAAGTTGGACAATGGCTGCCGCAGCCTACAACGCGGGTGTTAGTGGAATGACCCGACAAACCGAAGCACAACAAACCACCAATTATTACGATTTGTGGCTTAATTCAGAAACTTCACGCTATGTTTTCAGGATTTTGGCTGTGAAAGAAATTATGAAAAATCCGAAGCAGTATGGCTTTCATTTTGAAAAGAAACATCTTTATAATGAAGTGCCTACCTTTAATGTGAAGGTCGATACAAGCATTGCTGATTTAACGGAATTTGCAAAACAACATAACGTGTCCTACAAAGAATTGAAAATTCATAATACTTGGCTCAGAGACAAAAAGTTAGAAAACAAAAACGGAAAAACATATTATATTAAAATTCCGAAAAAATAGGATATAACTATTGACTGCATACATTCTTTTTAAGGTCGTTTTTGTGGTATCTTTTCTGGATTTTCAGTAATGTGAAGCTCTACAAAATCCGAAAGCATTTACATTAGAAGAATTCCTTAAAGTGCAAAAGACACATTTTTTGTCAAACAAACCGATATTTTTTATTTGGAAATATGTAAAATTACATTTACATTTGCGTGCTAATTTTAAATTTATTTACAATGAGAGGAAAATTTTTATTTATTATTTGTAGTTTCGGACTATTTTCTTGTCAAAATGATGTTCTTACAGATAATGTAGATTTGTCTAAACAAGAGAATCTGAATGAGAAATAGGAAATACTTGGAAAGGAGCAAGAATCAAATTTTAATCAAAAACTTATTTTATAATGAAAAAAATACTTTTTTCACTAACTGTTTTGTTTTCAGTTTTTTCGTTTGCACAAGATAAACGAAGCTACTCATTGGCTGAACTTGATTTTATTATCCCACGTTCTAACAAGGTGATATATTCCTATGAAGGAGGTGAAGTTCTTTTAACTGAACGTCCCTTGTATGGATTGAATTATTCATACAATTATAACTTATTTAGAAAGTTTAGCGTAGGAGCTGTAACAGGAATTTCTTATCTGTCAAACCCTAAATTTACAACGGCAAAATTAGGAGGGCGTTTTGCATTTACGTTTATAGAAGAATACAAAGCAAATGTTTTTTTGCAAATTACAACCCAAATACCCTTACAAAATAATATTGGTTTTGATATGGGTGATATTCGCTTAGGCGTTAATTTTCCAATTGTTCGCGCCGATGATTATACCGTGCATCTTGGAGTTTTTGCAACTCTTATAGATTATAGAATAACAAAATCTTTATTTTATGATGAAAAACCTGACATTCTTGAATATCGAGGTACGGGCATTAATTTAGCTATTCGTTTTTAATGAGAAAATATTTTTTCACCTAAAAATAGGCAATTCAAAAATTTGAATTGCCTATTTTTATGCAAATATAAAATCCTTTTTTATAACTATTTGGTCTATCATACCATAAACAAGTCATTCAGAACAATAACAACAGCTTATAAAAATATTTTTACTTTTTAGAGTTTTCTGACTAATTTTATTCTGTTTTGAAAATCAAATTATTAACTTCATTTTTTCCATCTAAGGTAACAAAAGCAAAATTAAAATGCCATTTCACCAATCGCACTTGTGAAGTGTTAAATTTTCCTATTGGAAGTTTTAAAAGTACTGTATTCCAACCTTTATTGAGAGTTACAGCAATAGGCTTGCGAACTTCAAAATTTTCATTGGTGAGTGGTATTTCATTTGATTTTTCGGTATGTGAAGATACCCATTGTGGAGGGAGTATCTCTTCACCGTTTAGCCATATTTTACTTTCTTTGTAGTCCCATTTTCCTTGTGGAGGAGGCAAATCTTTTTCAGAACGGCTGTAATTTTGTGTCGTTGCCCAAAGTCCAACAGTTTGTTTTTTAGGTGAATAAACGTAGGTGTACGCATAAGCTGTGTGATTGGGCTGCGGATTGTCATAAAATCCTTTTACGGTGCTGCCCCAAACGTGACGTAGATAAACTCCTGAACCTAAAACCTCTTGGGTGGCGTATTGCTTTCCGTCATAGGTGTACGCATTAGCAAGTTTTGTTTCAGGCGGAAATGATTTTTCTAAATTTCCACCATTCGGAAAAGGGTCAGTAATGCGCCATTTAACGTGTGTTTGTTTCACGTAAGCAAAAGGTAAATCACTGAAATACTGTTTTTTATGCCACAACATTCGATTTTCAAAATTTTGGAAAGAAGCGAAAAAAGGGTCATTTTCTGATGCAAGATTTGTTCCGTTTACGTCAAAATATTCCATTCCATCACCTAACCAAGTGCGTTCAGCCAAAGCTAAAATAGACGGATAAAAATTATTTTGAATGATAATTTGCTCTTCATCAGGAATATAGCGGTCGTGCCAAACTGCAATGATACTTCCTGCGTGGTCATCATCACCTTTTTCTACATTCAGAATACGACTGTTGTACAAAGCTATCACATCGGCAAAGGCGTCAAAATGATTGATGTAATGTAAACGTGAATCAATGGCAGGAATGCCTTTTTGGGCTTTTCCGCGATAACTCCACAACTGAGTCATATCAATTTCACCCGCTTTGTAGTTCCAACCAGGATTCCACGAAATTACTTTTTTACCTCTTTCGCGAATAAAACGCACCATTTCAGGCACAAATGCGGGATTTGTAAACTCCACTTCATCAGTTCCGATATGAAAATAAGGCACATCAAAATAAGGTAACATTTCATCAAGCAATTCTTTCAAAATTTCTGTTCCCTTTTCTGATTGCATATCACATTTAAACGCTTTTTGAAAGGCAAGACTATGACCAGGCATATCAATTTCAGGAATCAAAAGCACATTATGCTGCTTGCAAAAATCAACCAATTCTTTGGCTTCCTGCAAAGTATAGAAACGGGCGGGCATTCGTTCATAGCTTGATGAGTCATTCAAAACCGGAAAACGCTTGCTTTCTAATCTCCAGCCTTGATTTTCAGTTAAATGCCAATGAAATACATTTATTTTGTAACGGGAAAGAATGGCTATTTCTCGCTTTAATTCCTCCAATGAAATAAACGTACGCCCCACATCTTGCATAAATCCACGTATGCGAAAAGCAGGATAATCCACAATATGACAACCTTCAAAATAAGATTTATTTTTATTTTTCACAACAAGCTGCCGCAAGGTTTGCATTGCCCAGTAAACTCCTTTTTCAGTGATGGCTTTGATGCGTATTTTTTGAGCAGAAACATCTAATATATAGGCTTCATCTTTATTTATTTCAGCTTGCAGAATATCGGTAACCATCTCAATTTCAATAGAATAATTCGATTTTTCTGTAATTTTTCCTCCAATTTCAGAAATAAATTCATTCCATTGTTGTTGCAACACGGGTGTGGAAAGTTTTATTTTTCCGATTGAAAATTTTTGCCCATTTGCTTCAATATGCTGAGGTTGAGGCAATAAATGAGCTATACCAGCATACGAAAAAAAGGTCAAGAAAAAAGTGAAAATCAATATTATTTGCTTCATATCATTGTGAATTTAAACGAAATACAAAGATATATTTTTTGATTTAATAAATCGTTATTATTTAATGAATATTATCTATAAAATTGTCCAAAACACAGATTTTTTTATTATTTCATCTTTTTGTGAAATCAGGTAAAATCCGTAGCTTTGCAAGTCAATATTTTTCAAGTTTTATGTTTGAAATCATTAGCGATACAGAAAAGTTTATGAGTCGATGTATTGCATTGGCTTACAATGGTTTGGGAATTACTTACCCTAATCCTATGGTAGGGTCTGTGATTGTGTGTGATGGCAAAATCATCGGCGAAGGTTGGCATCAAAAAGCGGGAATGGCACACGCAGAAGTTAATGCAATTAACTCCGTGAGTAACAAAGATTTACTTTCAAAAAGCACGCTCTACGTCAGCTTGGAGCCGTGCAGTCATTTTGGAAAGACACCGCCCTGTGCTGATTTGATTATTCATCATAATATTCGCAAAGTGGTTGTCGGAACGCTTGACCCTTTTGCCCAAGTGTGTGGCAATGGCATTGCTAAACTGAAAAATGCTGGTTGTGAGGTTGTTGTAGGCGTATTAGAAAAAGAATGTCAAGAACTTAACAAACGATTTTTTAAATTTCATCAAGAAAAACGCCCCTATATTTTCTTAAAATGGGCAGAAACACGTGATGGTTTCATTGCCCCTACTCAAAAAAATAAAATCGCTCCAAAATGGATAAGCAATTCATATTCAAGGCAATACGCTCATAAATTAAGAAGTCAAGAACAGGCTATTTTAGTTGGAACAAATACCGTTTTGCACGACAATCCGAAATTGGATATTCGGGATTGGTCAGGGAATAATCCGCTGCGCGTAATTATTGACAAAGAATTGAAAATACCAAAAACTTTCGCTGTATGGAATGATGCTCAATCCACTTTATTTCTTACTGAAAAAGATGATAAACAGACTTTTGAGAATACACTTTTTGAAAAGATAGATTTCTCAAAAAATTTACCTTCTCAAATTTGTGAATCACTTTACAAACAAAGTATACAAAGCCTTATCGTGGAGGGAGGAAGTGCTGTGCTTCAACAATTTATAGATGCAAATTTATGGGACGAAGCCCTCGTTTTCATAGGAGATATACATTTCAAAGAAGGCATAAAAGCTCCTGATTTTCGGCATAAAGTTTTAGAACAAGAAAAATATTTTAGAAACGATATTTTACGTATTTATAAAAATAAATAACGTTAATTCTCAGTATGAACGATACGTTTAAAACGATTGACAAGCCCGTTAAAGAGGTGATTTTCAAGGAAAAAAGTAGTAAGTTTTTGGGTTATGCTTTTCCTGTGAAAACCGAAGAAGAAATTAAACAACACCTTGAAGCGATCAAAAAAGAACATTATTCAGCCCGACATTGGTGTTATGCGTGGCAATTGGGCTATGGAACTTCGCAACATTATCGAGCAAACGACGATGGTGAGCCCAATAACTCGGCTGGCATTCCCATCTACGGACAGATACAATCTTTTGAACTAACCGATGTATTGGTGGTTGTAGTTCGCTATTTCGGGGGTATAAAATTAGGCGTTGGCGGACTGGTTCAAGCATATAAAACATCAGCACAACTTACTTTGCAAGAAGCACAAATTATTGAAAAAGTTATCACACAAACCCTCGCCATCTCGTTTGATTACAAAGATATGAATAAAGTAATGCGTGTGGTTAAAGAACGTAATTTGCAGGTTATCAATCAAAAATTAGAGATGAATTGCACCCTTTTCATTGAAGTACGTAACAGCGAAGCAGAACAAACCCGAGCCATTTTTGAATCCATTTATGGGGTTTCATTGATTGAGGGTGAGAGGTGATTTTTTTAAGTCCAAATCGTCAAAAACTCCGATTCCGAATAGGGCAAAATCGTATTTTGCAGGGTCATTTGGGTCAAATATCCGTAAGTGATTATCCAATTCTGACAGAGCTTTAAGGTCATTCTGTGGTCGAGTAATTAATCCTAAATGACGCGCAACATTACCTGAATGAACATCTAACGGACACGACAGTTTCGCAGGAGAAATCGCCTTCCATATTCCAAAATCAACACCTGCATTATCTTTGCGAACCATCCATCGAAGAAACATATTGAAACGCTTCGCTACTGAACCCTTTCGAGGGTCAGGAAGATGTTTTTGTGTGCGTTGATATTTCAAATTATTGAAAAACAAAGACTTAAAATTAGAAATAGCAAGTTGTAAATCACTATTTTCAATCCCTTTCGCAAAAGCCTCTTCCAATCCGTTGTGATGCGTATAAATATTTTTTAGACTTATGATAAATTGCTCTAAATCTTGCCCGTTGAAAGTTCTGTGCACAAAGCTCTGCAAGCGTTCCAAATCCTCAAAACGATGTGACATCACAAAATCATAAGGCGAATTTCCAAGCAACTCCATCATTTTTAACCCATTAGAAATGATTGTTTTACGCTGCCCCCAAGCGATAGTTGCAGCAAGAAATCCTGCTATTTCAATGTCTTCTTTCAGTGAAAAACGCTTTGGAATTTGGATTGGGTCAGTTTCCACAAATTCAGGACGATTATACTGAAACACCTTTTCATCAAGGAAAGATTTTAGCTCACTTCGATTCATCGTATTTTATTTATAATCAGAAGAATATCATTTTTACGTCTTTCTTTATACAATCTTTCCGTCAATCATTGTCAACTTTCGGTCAGCCATATTGGCAAGTTCTTCATTGTGAGTAACTATCACAAAAGTTTGATGAAATTCATCTCGAAGTTGGAAGAAAAGTTGATGTAAATGTTCGGCACTTTCCGAATCAAGATTACCGCTGGGTTCATCGGCAAAAACCACCGAAGGTTGATTCATCAGCGCACGAGCTACGGAAACACGTTGCTGCTCTCCGCCCGAAAGTGCGTTAGGCTTATGGTCAAAGCGGTCTGACAATTTCAGAAAATCGAGCAACTCTTTGGCTCGTTTTTCAGCATCTTTTTTTGATATTCCTTTGATAAGTGCTGGAATGCAAATATTTTCCAACGCGGTAAATTCAGGCAAAAGTTGATGAAATTGAAAGATAAATCCGATGTGTTCATTTCGGAACGAAGATAACGATTTTGAAGATAATTTCTGAATATCTACATCATTTATAATCAACGAAGTATCTTTCAAATTATTAGCACTTTCCAATGTTCCTAAAATATGGAGCAAGGTCGTTTTTCCTGCTCCCGAAGCTCCAACAATGGAAACTATTTCCCCTTTCCCGACGTGAATATCCACGCCTTTGAGAACCTCTAAATCTTTGAAAGTTTTATGTATGTTTGTGGCTTTTATCATCTGTATTTCAGAAAGTTATTTAATTTTTTCTTTTGCCAAATCAATGATTTTATTCACTTGCTGGTCAATGGTCATATATGAATTATCAATTTCGACGGCATCAGGGGCTTTTATTAGTGGCGATTCTTTACGTGTAGAATCTAAAAAATCACGATGTTGTACATTTTTGAGCACTTCTTCAAAGGGTGTTTTGTCTCCTTTTTGTTGCAATTCTTGAAAACGACGTTCTGCTCGGATTTGTTCAGAAGCTGTCATAAAAATTTTGAGTTCAGCATCAGGAAACACCACCGAACCTATGTCTCTTCCATCCATCACGATGCCTTTTTCTTTTCCCATTTTTCGCTGTAAATCAACTAAATATGTTCTTATACTTCCAATTTTAGCTACTTCGCTAACCACATTCGCCACTTCAATTGAGCGGATTTCTTTTTCAATATTTTCTCCATTCAAATAGATTTCAGAAAATCCTAATTCGGGATTATAGCTGAATTTAATATCGCTATTTTTCAGTTTTTCTAACAATTCTTGCTCGTGAACGTAAGTCACGCATTCAAACCGTTGGGTTTCTTTATTTTGAACTCCTGTAACAGCTATAAAACCCTCTTTTTGAGCTAAATACGCTACTGCACGATACATCGCACCTGTATCAACATACACATATCCTAATGCTTTGGCAACGGCTTTGGCTGTGGTGCTTTTTCCCGTAGAGGAAAATCCGTCAATGGCAATGATTATTTTCTGCATTTTTTGTGAATTATATTTTGCAAATATACTATTATTTTATTCAATAACGAATTGCAAAATAAAAGAATCTGTTGACTATTAATCTGAATTTTATTTATTTTTGGTGTAACAAATTCGTTAAAAAACATACTAATCAGCAAAAACAATAAATGAATACATCAGAAAAAGAGTTTTTGGAACGCATTGAAACACATAGAGGCATACTTTTTAAGATTGCCAAAATGTATATGGACAATTATGACGACCAAAAAGACCTTTTTCAGGAAATTATGTATCAATTATGGAAAGCCTACCCCAGCTTTCAAGGTAAAAGCGAGTTTTCAACTTGGATGTATCGTGTGGCTCTAAATACAGCCATCGTTTTTTTGAAATCGGAAAAGAAAAAAGAATTTATTTCAAGAGATGATAACTTGCAGAATATCAAAATTAAAGATGAAAATAATTCAGAAGAAGAACATAAAATAAAACTGATGTATGACGCTATTCATTTGTTAAATCCTATTGATAAAGCATTGATATTCTATTATTTAGAAGATTATTCAGGGAAGCAAATAGCACAGCAAATGGGTTTGTCGGAGGTAAACGTACGCGTAAAACTCAATCGGGCAAAAACCAAACTCAGTGAAATAGTTAAAAAACTAAATATTTAAAAACGATGGAACACATTAAAGAACTTTGGAATAAAGACGAAATTAACGAAACGCCTGAAATTTCTGTTGAAAGGCAAAAACAAATTCGTTTGCCATTGGAAAAAATCAGAGCAAATATGAAAAAAGAATACAAGTTATCGATAATTACTTTTCCAAGCTTATTTTTAATTTTATTTTTTTTAAAAGGATTTTATCAAATGTCTTTATTTTTAATTTTGGTGGGGCTCGCTCTTTTGATTTCAGTATATTATTTTATGAAATTCCGTATGCTTTATCAAAAAATCAATACGCAAAGCCTTGATACATACCACAATTTGCTCAATTTGCGATATGAATTAGTACTCAACACAGAACTGTATAAATCTTATTTTTTGTGTTTCGTACCTCTGTTGTTTTGTGGCTATGTTTTGTTTTTTTATACCGAAGAAAGTTTGCTAAATGTAGTTTCTATTTTTATTTCAACAATCATAGCTTCCGTATTTATGTATTTGTGTGCGAAAATATGGCTTAAAGAAATGTATGGCAAGTACATCGTTCAAATTTCGGAATTAGTAAGCCAAATGAATGATGAAAAAGATGATTTTCAGTATGATAGAACAACAATTAGAACCTCAAAATATATCTCTTTCTTTGAAAAGAGTCAGCCTTTTTTCACTAAAAAATTTGGTAGAAAAGGAATAATTCTTCACGTTCTATTCTGGATAATTATTTTTTATATAGCGGCATTCATTTTGGGTTTTATCATTGGATACATAATGGCGATGTTTAATAATTAAAATGTATATTTATGAAAAGTATTTGGATAACTACTTATGCAGGTAATGAAATCAGAATTGAAAATTCTTGGTTTAGAGGTGAAAAACTATATGTTAACAACAAACTTCAAGATAGACAAATAAATTTTTTTACGGCTTCGCTTACAGGACATCTTTTTGACAAAAACGAAAAAAAGCCTATAAAAGCACATATTTTCTCTGAGTATTTATCTATAAAATGTAATCTTTTTGTTGATGATAACCTTGTTGAATTAAAACAAATTAAATAGAAAATCTTGCTTTAACAAAAAAATCCCCAACTTAATGAAAGTCAGGGATTTTTTTATGTTCAGATGTTGTAATTACTTCACATTAAATGCTTTTTCTTGTGGAAAATAAGCAGTGCTTCCCAATGCTTCCTCAATGCGGATTAATTGGTTGTATTTTGCCATACGGTCAGAGCGTGAAGCAGAACCTGTTTTGATTTGTCCTGTGTTTAAAGCCACAGCCAAATCTGCGATAGTGTTATCCTCAGTTTCTCCTGAACGGTGTGACATTACCGAAGTGTAACCCGCTCTGTGAGCCATATCAACAGCAGCAATCGTTTCAGAAAGCGTTCCGATTTGGTTTACTTTAATCAAAATTGAATTAGCAATGCCTTTTTCAATACCTCTTTCAAGGATAGAAACGTTCGTTACGAACAAATCGTCACCCACTAATTGCACTTTGTGTCCGATTTTTTCAGTAAGCATTTTCCAGCCTTCCCAGTCGTTTTGATCCATACCGTCCTCGATGGAGATGATAGGATATTTTTCAACCAATTCAGCCAAATAATCTACTTGCTCTTGACGGCTACGAACTTTTCCTTTTGCACCTTCAAATTTGGTGTAGTCATATTTTCCGTCGGCATAGAATTCTGATGAAGCACAGTCCAAAGCAATTTTGATTTCTTCTCCCCATTTGTATCCAGCGTTTTCAACCGCTTTTTTGATAGAATCCAAAGCATCTTCTGTTCCTTCAAAAGTAGGCGCAAAACCTCCTTCATCACCTACAGCAGTGCTCAAACCTCTGTCGTGCAATACTTTTTTCAAGTTGTGGAACACCTCTGAACCCATTTGAATAGATTGAGAGAATGTTTTGGCTTTCACAGGCATAATCATAAACTCTTGGAAAGCGATAGGTGCATCAGAGTGTGAACCTCCGTTGATGATATTCATCATCGGTACAGGAAGCGTGTGTGCACTCACACCCCCTACGTAACGATACAAAGGCAAGCCTAATTCCTCAGCAGCCGCTTTGGCAACCGCCAATGAAACTCCCAAAATAGCGTTTGCTCCCAATTTTGATTTGTTAGGTGTTCCGTCAAGCTCAATCATTGTTTTGTCGATAAGATTTTGCTCAAAAACGCTCATTCCTACGATTTCCTCTGCAATGATTTCATTTACGTTAGCAACAGCTTTTAAAACTCCTTTACCCATATAGTCTTTACCGCCATCGCGAAGCTCAACAGCCTCATACTCACCTGTTGAAGCTCCCGAAGGAACTGCTGCTCTTCCTAAGTAACCATTTTCTGTCAAAACATCTACTTCTACGGTAGGATTCCCTCTTGAATCCAAAATTTGTCGTGCGTGTACGCTTACAATAATACTCATACTTTTATTTATTATGTTTATATTTATTTTTTGTTTTATTTCTTCATTAAATCCGCAAATTGGTCGAATAGATAAGTTGCATCATTGGGTCCAGGACCTGCTTCGGGGTGATACTGAACACTGAAACATCTCTTGTTTTTCATACGAATGCCCATTACCGTATTGTCATTCAAGTGTGTGTGCGTGATTTCAATATTTTCGTTGGCTTCGGCTTGCTTTCTATCCACAGCAAATCCGTGGTTTTGCGATGTAATTTCACCTTTTCCTGTCAACAGATTTTTCACTGGGTGATTGATTCCCCGATGTCCGTTTAACATTTTATAGGTAGGGATTCCGTTTGCCAAAGCGATGATTTGATGTCCTAAACAAATCCCGAAAAGTGGTAAATCCTCAGCGATTATTTGTTTCACTTGGTCAATGACTTCGGTTAATGGCTCTGGGTCGCCAGGTCCATTGGAAAGAAAATATCCGTCCGGATTCCATTTTTTAAGTTCTGATAATGGCGTGTTATATGGAAATACCTTAATATACATATCGCGCTTTGCCATATTGCGCAATATATTCTTTTTAATTCCGAAATCAAGAGCTGCTACCTTATATGTAGCGTTTTCATCACCAAAAAAATAAGGCTCGGTAACTGACACTTTTGAAGCCAATTCCAAACCTTTCATATTAGGGATTTGTTCTAATTTCGATTTCAATAATGCTAAATCGTCTGTTTCTGTTGAAATAACAGCGTTCATTGACCCGTTATCACGAATGTGAGCCACCAAAGCGCGCGTATCCACATCACAAATGGCTACCAAGTTGGAGCGGTCAAGAAACGCTTTCAATGAATTTGATGCACTGGGGCGAGAGTAATCATAACTAAAATTTCGACAAACCAATCCGGCTATTTTCACGCTATCCGATTCGCTTTCGTCTTCGTTAACACCATAGTTTCCAATGTGCGCATTGGCAGTTACCATAATTTGTCCGTAATAAGATGGGTCAGTAAAAATTTCCTGATAGCCAGTCATTCCCGTATTGAAACAAACCTCACCGAAAACCATTCCTTCATTCCCTACGCTTTTTCCGTAGAAAGCTGTTCCGTCGGCAAGCAAAATAACTGCGTTTTTCTTTTCTTGATATTTCATTAAAGTAGTACGTTTTTTAGCTTTCAATTCCAACGGACAAAGGTATGAAAAATGACAGAAAGAAACAAGAACGACAGAATAAAAAAAATTTTTTGTAGGATTTTTCTTAATTCTTTTCCTTCCTTCTCTCTTCCATATAGAATTTATCACTGCATTTTCCAAGTTCTTTTCTGATTTATAAAAATAATAACTTTTAAAATATTTTTCATTTTTTTCTCAATTTTTTTTTACTATTAAAAAATATTTTCTATCTTTGTCGGAAATTTTTCGGCATAATGAATAAACAAAACACATATTTCGGTTTTTATTACTTTTTCTTTTATTTTAGTAAATAAGAGCCGGGACTTTGTGTGTAGTTAAAAGTTAAACATTAAAGGATTAATACTTAAAAGTCTCGTTTGTAAAACGGGGCTTTTTTTGTTGTAATTGATTTTTTTAAGAAGTATGACACGTAAAATAGCAATTCAGGGCATTCGAGGTTCGTTTCATTACCAAGCGGCACGAGAATATTTCGGACAAAATATTGAAATTCAAGAACTTGCATCATTTGATAAACTAACCGATTCATTAGTGAAAAACCAAAGCGATTTAGGCGTTATGGCATTAGAAAACAGCATTGCTGGCTCAATTTTGCCCAATTATGCACTTATTGATAGGCTAAATTTGTTCATCATCGGAGAGCATTACATTGATATTCAGCAGAATTTAATGGCTATTTCAGGTCAACAAATTAGTGATATTAAAGAGGTTCACTCTCACCCAATGGCTCTTTTGCAATGTAAACAGTTTTTTGAAAGTTATCCTAACATAAAATTGGTGGAAGATACTGACACAGCATCAACGGCCAAACGCATTTATGAAAAGCAACTCCGTGGAATTGCCGCCATAGGTTCAAAATCAGCAGCTGAACTTTATGATTTGGAAATTTTGAAACATAGCATACAAACGATGAAAGTCAATTCCACTCGTTTTGTGGTTTTACAACGTCTTGAAAATGTGATTCCTAATCGAAATGTGAATAAAGCATCTCTACGATTTCAGGTGCATCACAAACGAGGTAGTTTGGCAGCTGTGTTGAATGTCATCAGCGATTGTAAAATTAATATGACAAAAATTCAATCGCTTCCCGTAATTGAAACTCCTTGGAAATACGCTTTTTTTGTGGATATTGTTTTTGAGAAATATGAAGATTTTGAAAAAGCACACAAATTACTGTCCATTATGGCAGAAGATTTTAAGGTGCTGGGAGAATACCAAAATGCGTTGCAATAAGATTTTTAATAGAAAGAACAAACTTACTACAATCTTTTAAAGAAAAACAAATGGAAACAGCAATCATCATCGGGTTAGGACTTATCGGAGGGTCAATGGCTCTCGAATTACGCAAACGTTGCGGATATGCCATTTCGGGCATCGACGCCAATCCTGAAAACGTACAGAAAGCCTTAGAACTCGGTATCATAGACAAAGAAGCCTCTTATGATGACATCGCCCAAGCGGATATGGTCATCGTTGCCGTACCTGTGGACGTTATTCCGAAAGTAGTCAAAAAAACACTTGATTATGTGGTAGTTAACACACTTGTTTTGGATATGGGTTCAGTAAAAAAACATATATGCAATGCCGTAAAAGACCATCCTAACCGCAGAAATTTTGTAGCAGCACACCCAATGGCAGGGACAGAACATTCAGGTCCTGAAGCCGCTATTTACAATTTGTTTGACACGAAAGTAATGGTGTTTTGCGAAGCTGAAAAAAGTGACAAAAATATGATTTACAGAGCTTTGTGTTTTTCAGAAGCCTTGAATATGCGCACCAAATTGATGTCGCCCGAAGAACACGACCGACACGTGGCGTATATCTCACATCTTTCACACGTAAGCTCGTTTATGCTTGGAAAAACCGTTCTACAAATCGAAAAAGATGAACAAAGCATTTTTGATTTGGCAAGTACCGGATTTTCTTCCACCGTGAGGTTGGCAAAAAGTGATGCCGATATGTGGTGTCCTATCTTCTTGGAAAACAAACAAAATGTTCTCAAATCATTAGATGAATATATCCGAAATTTGCAGGAATTTCGAGTGCTCATCGCTAATTCAGATGCCGAGAATTTAAGAAAAACTATCAAAGAAATTAATTATATCCGAAAAGTTTTAGACAGAAAACCAAATAATTAGATAAATAAATAAATCAGTAATCCGAAAGATTTTATTCACGAATAAATTTCCTTTCATCAAAAACACAATAAGTATGGAAATCACCAAAGAAAACAAAAAATGGTTAGACGATTTGCAACTATCACATCCTGTGGTGATTGCAGGGCCTTGTAGTGCCGAAACAGAAGAACAAGTGCTCAAAACAGCACATCAATTGAAAGACACCGACGTGACGTACTTTCGAGCGGGAATTTGGAAACCTCGCACCCGACCAGGAATGTTTGAAGGTGTGGGAGCATTGGGGCTGAAATGGTTACAGCGCGTGAAAGACGAAACAGGAATGAAAGTTGCCACCGAAGTCGCCAACAAAGACCACGTGAAACTCGCTTTGGAACACGACATTGATATGTTATGGATTGGTGCACGTTCCACCGTAAGCCCATTTATTATTCAAGAAATTGCTGATGAACTTAAAGATACCAATAAAATCATATTGGTAAAGAATCCTGTAAATCCCGATTTACCTTTGTGGTTAGGGTCTATTGAGCGATTGATGCGTGCAGGGGTGAAAAATTTAGGTGTTATCCATCGCGGATTTTCTACGTATGAAAAAACGAAATACAGAAACATTCCAGAATGGCAAATAGCCATTGAACTGCAAAATAAATTTCCTGAGTTGCCTCTTATCTGTGATCCTTCGCACATTACGGGCAAACGCGATATGATTTTTGACGTTTCACAAACCGCTTTGGATTTGAATTTCGACGGATTGATGATAGAAACTCACATCACGCCTGACCAAGCGTGGAGCGATGCTTCCCAACAAGTAACGCCCGCTACGCTTATCCAAATTATGAAAGATTTACGCATACGGAAACAAAACACTTCCGAAGAAGATTATCAAAATCGTTTAGGAACACTTCGTTCCAATATTGATGTGATTGATAACCAGCTTCTTGATTTGCTCAAAAAACGAATGACTTTTTCTGATGACATCGGACGATTGAAAAAAGAAAAGAACGTAGCCGTTTTGCAAAATTCACGTTGGCACGCCATTTTAGGAAAAATGATTCTTGAAGGGCAACAGCGCGGATTGAGTGAAGAGTTTATCAGCCATATTTTTAAGGCAATTCACCAAGAATCCATCAACCGACAAGAGAAAATTGTTAAGAGTTAAAAAACTACAACGGAAAATAAGCGGACTACTTTTTTGCATACCAACGCAAACAATAAAATTATTTTATTTGGTAATTTATTGTTTTTCTGTGCATTATTTTTTTACATCTACAAAAAAATTACAACTTGTAGACACTTTGTAGACGCTTTTTTTTAGGATTATCCATTGTTTTGCGATATTTTTGCCCCAAGAATTATGACTAAAATATAATTGATTATGACAGAAAAACAAATTCTAACGAAAATTAATGCTTGGGATAAAAACGATAATATTCAAGCTATTATTGATTTTGTAGAAAAATTGCCCGTTGAACAGCGTACCACTCCTGTGTTAAGTGAACTTGGAAGGGCTTACAATAATCTTTATTGGCTCGACCAATCAGAAGACAATCAAAAATATTTGCGCAGGGCTATTGAAGTTTTCAAATATCTTGAAGAAGAACTTGGAGAAACTGCCTCGTGGAACTACCGCATTGGATATTCTTATTTTTATTTGAACGAAAAAGAATTGGCTAAAAAGCATTTCATTAAAGAGCGTGCGATGGACGGCGATGGCAACGATGTAGAAACGTATTTAGATTGTATCGAATTGGCGGAAAAGAAAGGCATTTCGTGTGTAGATGTTTACAATGGTGGAGAGGCAGGCATTGAGTTTCCGCTTGAAATATTACTCCATTATATTGAAATTTATGCGCCTAAAATGCGTCAGCGTCTTGCAAAAGGAACAACAGAAACTGAAATTAACCAATTTGAAAAGAAAATTGGTGCAAAATTGCCTGAAACTTTTAAAATTTTGCAGCGGACATTCAGCGGACAGACCGATAATGCGGCTTTCTTTGGAGAAGACCAGCGTTTCATTGGGCTCAATGAAGTTGAAAAAGAACAAAAACGTTGGCTCAATCTTATAGAAAAACGTTTTGGAAGCAATTGGAAAGACGTAAGTTTTCCAGAAGACGATTTTCAAGACGGTGATATTATCAAAAATACACTTTTTACTGAAAAATGGATTCCGCTTTTGGCTGGTGAAGATTTCTTTATCTGTATGGATTTGAATCCGTTGGAAGATGATTATTACGGACAAATAATTTCAATAAAATTAGGTGAAACCATTGAAGATTCAGAACTATACTTTTTGTATCACGACATAACTGAATGGATAAAATTCACAACAAACAGCTTGAAATCAGGTAATTTCTATTACAACGAAGAAGAAAATACATTTGGTTTTGCTGACAGAAGCAGTGAATTTGGTCCTTTTTATTATGAAGAAGAAGAACGAATCGCTTTGGAAAGCTATATCGAAAAAACATTCGGAAAATTTGACGAAGTGCTTCACGAATTGGTTTCGCCCGACATTCATTGTGATATTTACGTTATCAACCCGACGCCTGAACGAAACTATTACACTCTGGTAACGGGCGGAATGGGTGCTTTTCAGATGTACACACCTGATGATTATCTTGCAACTCCTTTTGCGGAATTGGTCATCAACCTGCCTCCAACTTGGAATTTGAAAAGCGAAGAAGAAAAAGACTATTGGCCTATCCGTTGGTTGAAAAATTTAGCACGATTGCCAATAAATCACCAAACCTATTTAGGGTACGGACACACAATTCCGGTAAGTTATGATGGTGAACCTTTGGAAGGAACAAATTTTGATTGTTTACTACTTGTGGGTGCGACTATCGATGAAAAAGACGAAGAAGGAAACCACCTATGGGCGGTAGCAGAACTTCCGTCGGGGAAAGCCGTTGGTTTCTTTTATGTTACACCTCTTTATCCCGAAGAAACAAACTTTAAACTCGACCAATCAGCCGATGATTTGCTTGACAAGTTTGAAGCTGCCGATGTGCCTTATCCACCCGTTGTTGACCCCAATCGTGTGAATGTGTGCGAGGGCTATGAATCCGTAGAAACACCTAATTTGCTTGACAATGTGGAGTGGGCTTTTAATAATCGTTTTTATGGTTCATTGATGACCTTTTGGGAGGAAGTCAAAGGATATAACGCTTCCATTGAAAATGATATTGAGGACTTCACGCCTTTTGCAACTATTTTCAGCAATTCAAAGGTGATGTTAATGTATGAAACCCATATCAGAAGCAAAGAAGATTTGCTTGAAAATGAACGCTTGTTGAATCCTGATACGTTGAATTATCCCGAAGATGACGGATTCTTTCACGCTCAAATTTTAGCCGAACTTGTCAGCGAAGACCGCGAATATTTTGGAGCATTGAACCTTTTGCGACATATCCACAACACTTTGTCTAACAAAGAATTGGGAGACCATATTTTCTTTGAAGGTTTTGATGTGGAATCATTCCAAGAAGATGGAACACCCGTCATTTATCTGCACTTAGGAAGCTAAAACGTCAAAAACAGGTCTGAACTTTGTCAAAACTCAAAATTTTGACAAAGTTTCTTGTCGCAAGGATAATATTACAACAATCTAAAATAAAACAACTTATGAAAGAAATAAAAAACACAGAATTTCCGCAAAATTGGGACTTTTTCTTCTGTCGTGTAGAAGACAAACCCGCTTCCATTCGGGTCAATTTGGCTTTGTATGACCTCGCTCCCATTGAAGGATTTACGCACAGAGTTTGGTTTGCGCTAAAAATGCTTAACCCTACTGAAAGCGGATTTTCATCACAAGAAGAATATCCTATTTTGTGTGATATTGAAGATGCCGTTTTAAATGCGTTGGAGTCGCTTGGAGCAATTGCAGCAGGAACGCTCAAATCCAATGGGTTTCTTGAACTTTACGCCTATATCAAGAATCCGAAAGATGTGGAAGAAACCTGTCAAAATGTGATGAAAAACTTTCCTGATTACCAATCTTATTGTAATGTAGTTGATGAATCTGAATGGGATACCTATTTTGATTTTCTTTATCCTGATGCATATTCATATCAATCGATGATGAATCGAAAAGTTTTCCACCAGCTTCAAGAACAGGGGGATAAACCTGATATTCCGAGAGAAATAGACCATTGGCTTTACTTTCCGTCAGAAGAAAATATGCAAAAATATATTAGCAAGGTTCAGCAATTAGGTTATAAAGTTTTATCGACTGAAAAGATAGATAAACAGACTTCTAATCCGTTTCAATTGAATATTTCGCGTGTAAATACTGCTTTTTTGAAGGAAATTGACAACTATGTTTGGGAGTTAATGGAGCTTGCCGACCCCTTAAACGGAATTTACGACGGTTGGGGCTGTACAATAAATAAGTAGCATAAATCTCTCTTTTTTCAATAGAAACCTTCGCTAAATATTTCTTATTTGGTGAAGGTTTTTTCTATTATATTGAATCATACGGTAAATTTTTAGAACTATTTTTAGATTATTCCGAAGTTTTTTAAAAGTACAAAAAAACATTTCAAAACTATTCCTAAGTATTTTAGAAATACAAAAAACCATTTCAAAACTATTCCGAAGTATTTTGGAAATATAAAAAACTACTCAGAGACTATTCCTAAGTACTTCCAAAGCACAAAAAACTACTCCGAGACTATTCCGATGTACTTTAAAAGCACAAAAAACCACTCCTAGACTACTCCGAAGTACTTACAAAGCACAAAAAACTACTCAGAGACTATTCCTAAGTACTTCCAAAGCACAAAAAACCACTCCGAGACTACTCCGATGTACTTCCGAAGTACAAAAAACCATTCCGAGACTATTCCGAAGTGCTTCAAAAGCACAAAAAACCACTCCGAGACTATTCCGATGTACTTTAAAAGCACAAAAAACCACTCCGAGACTACTCCGATGTACTTCGGAAGCACAAAAAACTATTCCAATACTACTCCGAAATGCTTCAAAAGCACAAAAAACTACTCCGAGACTATTCCGATGTACTTCGGAAGCAGAAAAAACCATTCCGAGACTACTCCGAAGTACTTACAAAGAACAAAAAACTATTCCAAGACTATTCCGAAGTGCTTCAAAAGCACAAAAAACCACTCCGAAACCATTTAAAAATACTTAAAAAATACTCTAAAATACTTAAAAATAGAAAGAGAGAAATTACGAACCGAATAAAACCATATAGGAACTCTCTTCAAGCTCGTATGAATACTTTATACCATAAAATTAGCTCTTTGGAAGCGTATTTTAGTAGTTTTTATTATATTTGCAACCTGAAAAAACAAATATTAACCTTTTAACCTCAACTATTTCTTTATTTTTGACCTAATTTAGACGTAAAATGATGAATACAAATGTTTCAAATAACTATTCAAAAGTAAAACTTTCTTTGTTATATGTGCCAATAGCCGTAATTGTTGTTGTTGTTACGTTTCTTATTTGGAAAAATGCACTGAGCGCAGAGGGTTATGTGAATTGCCAGAAAGAATTTTGGCTTTTCCTAAATACAGAATTGTCTCAAATGCCCGATTTACAATATAATTTAACTCAATTGGGAGATGCTTTTATTGCGTTGTCGCTGTTGAGTATTTTTATTTTGTATGCTCCTAAAATTTGGGAGGCTTTGCTGTCAGCTTCGTTGCTTTCGTTGTTATTTTCCAAAGGCTTGAAAGAGTTTTTTGACATTCCGCGTCCCGTAACTATCTTTGGCGAGGCGAAAGTGAACATTGTGGGAGAGACTTTGGTGGGTTATTCGAGCTTTCCGTCGGGGCATTCGATTACAATTTTCACGACTTTGACGGTTTTGATGTATGCTTTTGTTCCGTCGTTGCACAAAAATCGTTGGCTGCGTATCGCTTATTTTCTTCCGATTCTCCTCATCGGAATTTTCATTGCGTTTTCACGTGTTGGCGTGGGTGCTCATCACCCAATTGATGTGTTGATGGGAAGTACAATCGGTTATATTTCAGGAATTTTAGGTATTTATATTGCTCAAAAATACCGCATTTGGGCGTGGATTTCCAATAAGAAAGCCTATCCGTTCTTCATTTTGCTCTTTTTGGGTTGTTCGTTATTTCTCATTCGTAAAATGGCAAAAGAAAACCTGATTATCTTTTATTTGCCGCTAACAAGTTTACTTATTTCGCTTTATTTAATTACAAAGGCTTATGTTAAAGAATTTAAACAAGTTCGTAAATAACGTATCGTTGCTTCGTTTTGTGTTGGTACTCAGTATATTGAATTTTGCTTTGTATCACCATCCGTTTTTCAAGTTTGTATTAGAAAATATTGATTATAAAACATTCAGCGGAATGTTTATGGTTATCAGTTTGGTGATTTTGATGATTGTCGCCAATGCTTTTACGTTTTATCTGTTTTTCTTTCTTTCCCGAAAAGTCGGAAAATTTTTGTTTGTTATCTTTTTTATTATCAATGCTATTGCTGTATATTTTATCAATACGTATAGCATTATAGTTGATGAGAGTATGATTGGTAATGTGCTCAACACCAATTATGAAGAGTCGAGTAGTTTCTTTTCTTTCAAGTTGATTTTGTATGTTGTGCTTCTGGGAATTTTGCCAAGTTTGTATATCATTAAGGCTAAAATCATAAAACCGACGCTTAAACGTTTCTTTGCGACTTTGGGGTTTACGTTGTTGTTTATGGTGGTGATGGTTTTTGCCAATGCTACCAATTGGTTGTGGATTGACAAGCATTCAAAATATCTTGGCGGATTGGCGATGCCTTGGTCGTATGCCGTAAATACTTCGCTCTATTATGTGCATAAGCATCAGGAAAATAGAAAAGAAATTTTGCTGCCTAATGCCACAATAAAGAACAATGATAAATCGGTTGTGGTTTTGGTCATTGGAGAATCGGCTCGTAGTCAGAATTTTTCGCTTTATGGTTATGCAAAAAATACGAATCCGCTGCTTTCTAAAACTGAAAACGTATTTCATTTTCCGGCAACTTCGTGTGCTACGTACACTACGGCTGCGGTTAAATGTATTTTAGAACACGAAAATACGGGAGATTTGTATGAAATTCTGCCAAATTACTTATATCGAAACGATGTGGAAGTTATTTGGCGTACGACCAATTCAGGAGAGCCTCCTATTCACATTGAAAAATACCAAACTGCGGATTATCTGAAAGAAAAATGTCAGGGTGAAGGTTGCAATCACGACGAAATTCTTTTGGCAGGATTGAAAGAAGAGATTTTAGCAAGTCCGAAAAATAAAGTGCTTGTTATTTTGCATACAAGTACGAGTCACGGACCGACGTACAATAAAAAATATCCTCCTCAATTTGAACAATTTAAGCCCGTTTGCACCAGTGTAGAGTTAGCCAATTGTTCTCAGGAGGAGCTCATCAATGCTTACGACAATACTATCATTTACACAGATTATATATTGCACAAAACCATTGAAACGCTGAAGGAACTTTCTGATTATCAAAGCACGATGCTTTATGTTTCTGACCACGGTGAATCGCTCGGCGAAAAGAATCTTTATATGCACGGATTACCAATGAGTTTAGCGCCCAAAGAGCAATATGATATTCCGTTTATCGTTTGGTTATCAAACAACTCCAAAGGACTAAAACCGTTAGAAAGTTTGTCGCAACATCACGTCTTTCATAGTGTGCTAAATTTTTTATCGGTAGAAAGCCCCGTGTACAAAGAAGAGATGAACATTTTCAAATAGATTTTTTTTGCAAACCGAAATATTTTAGGTTCGTACGCTATATTTTACCTAATATTTTAAGTTTAAGAATTGAAAAAAATCTTATTCCTATCGTCAAACCTCGAATTTAACAGAATAAAACAACAATAGTTCACAACATTTTTTCTATATTTGCGCTCCATATTTTATGATCTTATTTCGTTTTTCTCAATAGAAAAGCACAAATTGAAAATCACAAACTAAAAATTAAAGAATGAATTTACAAGAAAAATGGTTGTCTTCCTTTGAAAATAAGGCAGATGCATTACAAAATAGCCGCCAAGAAGCCATTGCGGTTTTCAAAGAAAAAGGTTTCCCCACACGCAAAGACGAGGCGTGGCGGTTTACGTCGCTTTCTTCTTTGCTTCAAAATGATTTTTCTGTATCAAAACATACCAAATCTTCGATAACAGCTGAGCAAATTCGTCCGTTTTTAGTGGAAGGCGATAGCTATAAAATGGTGTTTGTCAATGGTTTTTTTGATTCCGAGTTGTCAGACAAAGATGTGAAAGATTTTTTGGTTTCGTCTTTTAGCGAAATTTTAAATTCAAACGATGCTTCAGAATTTGTAAACAATTATTTCAATAAAGAAACTCGCAAAGACGACGTTTTCACAGCCTTAAACACAGCTTTCACACACGATGGAATTTGTATTTATATCGCAAAAAACAAAGTAATTGAAAAACCAATTCAGTTGTTGTTTATTTCTACAAATTCCGAAGAATCAATATGTTATCAACCACGAAATATCATTGAGATAGGCGAAAATGCCCAAGTAAAAATCATTGAAACACACCAAAGTCTTTCTGAAAAAACGGTACTTACCAACGTTGTTACAGAAATTTTCGTAGGAAAAAATGCAATTTTAGATTACTATAAAATTCAAAACGATACTTTAAAAGCATCGTTAATTGACAATACATATATTTCACAAAAAGAAAATTCAAATGCTTCGGTACATACGTTTTCTTTCGGAGGCGAGCTGACACGTAATAATTTGAATTTTTATCATCACGGTGAGCATTTAGAATCTACTTTAAAAGGTATTACCATACTTTCAGGAACACAACACGTTGATAATTACACGCTTGTAAATCACGCACAGCCCAATTGCGAAAGTCATCAGGATTACAAAGCCATTCTTTCGGACAAAAGTGCAGGCGTATTCAACGGAAAAATTATGGTGGAAAAAATCGCTCAAAAAACCAATGCTTATCAGCAAAACGACACGATTTTATTATCAGAAAAAGCGACCATAAACACCAAACCACAACTTGAAATTTTTGCCGATGACGTAAAATGTTCGCACGGTTGTACAGTTGGCGAACTTAACAAAGATGCTTTGTTTTACTTGCAAACACGAGGTATTCCGCAAAAGGCAGGTGAAGCTCTTTTGACTTACGCCTTTGCCAATACGGTGCTTGAAAGCGTGAAAATTCCTGCTCTGAAAGAAAAAATCAGTCAGATGATTTCTAATAAATTAGATGTGAATATTTCAATATAGAAGATACATACAGCCAATAAAGGTGGAAATATTACGAAAAGTATATTCTCACCTTTATTTTTTCTGTTTTTTCTACTCAGCAAACTGAACCTCGTACAGATTTCGGTAGTAACCATTCTCAAGCTGTAACAATTCATTATGTGTGCCGATTTCTACAATGTTTCCTTTGTCCAAAACGATGATTTTATCGGCTTTTTTGACCGTTGTCAAACGATGAGCTATAATGATGGAGGTACGTCCTTGTGTGAGCTTATCAGTGGCCTCTTGAATCATCTTTTCAGAATGTGAATCAACGGAAGAAGTTGCTTCATCAAGGATAAGTATTTGAGGTTTAGAAACATAAGCCCGAAGAAAAGCTATCAGTTGACGTTGCCCCACGGAAAGCATTGTACCTCGTTCTTTTACATTGTAATGATACCCATTAGGGAGTTTCATCAAAAAGTCGTGTACGCCAATGCTTTTGGCTGCCTCAACAACCTCTTCTTCCGTGATAGCAGGATTTTTTAAAGTAATATTATTCAGAATACTATCAGCAAATAGAAACACATCTTGCAGCACCACAGCAATATGTTCACG
>JBGYFE010000130.1:0-23998 GCA_041819925.1 Capnocytophaga sp. | reverse complement strand
TCCATTGCACCCTCGCCTCCGCCAGCACCTACAAGCGTATGAATTTCGTCAATGAAAAGAATGATATTTCCATCGGAAGAAGTTACTTCTTTTACTACGGATTTCAGCCGTTCTTCAAACTCTCCTTTGTATTTCGCCCCTGCGATAAGTGCTCCCATATCTAACGAGTAAATCACTTTATCTTTCAGATTTTCAGGTACATCTCCTTGCACAATACGATGTGCCAATCCTTCGGCAATGGCGGTTTTTCCCACGCCAGGTTCTCCCACAAGCATTGGATTGTTTTTGCTTCGACGTGAAAGAATTTGCAAAACACGACGGATTTCCTCGTCACGCCCGATAACGGGGTCGAGTTTTCCGCTGTCAGCCAAGTCATTAAGATTTTTGGCGTATTTGTTTAATGCGTTGTACGTTTCTTCTGCCGAAGCTGAGGTTACTCGTCCGCCTTTGCGAAGTTCTTGAATCGCTTTTTCGATGTCTTTTTCTTTAACTCCTTGGTCTTTAAGTGCTTGACCTATTTTGCTATTTGATTTGAAAATCGCCAAAATCAGATGTTCGATAGAAACGTATTCATCGTTCATTTTTTTAGCGATGTTTACCGCTTCGTTCAGCATTGTGTTAGCTTCACGCGAAAGCGACATTTGTCCGCCACTTACTTTCGGGAAACTTTGCAAAGCCTTTTCTAAGGCAATGTTCAGTTGTTCCTGATTGATATTCAGTTTTTTAAGTAGGAAAGGCAACACATTTTCATCAACTTCTTCGATGGCTTTAAAAAAGTGTTCATTTTGCAGTTCCTGATGTCCGTAGGCTTGTACCAATTGTTGAGCACGTTGCACGGCTTCTTGCGATTTGATTGTATAATTGTTAAAATTCATAGTCTTTATTTTTATGTGTTTCGCAGAGTTACCGACAAGTTCTGTACCACACACAAAAAAATGACATTTTGTCGTTCTTATTTTTTAAATTGGGAAGAAAAATAAAAAATTTTTTTTTAAAAATGTTTATTTACAATTAATTATAAAAAAATAATTTGAGAGAGGATTTTTTTACAATGACTTTTTGTCATTTTTTTATTTTAAAATCTCAATGTTATTTCGATGGAGTTTTATTTTTTTATCAGTTTCAAGAGATTTTAATAACCGAGAAATGACCACGCGTGAACTGTTGAGGTCATAAGCAATTTCTTGATGGGTTTTATTGATTGTTTTAGATTTTTCAATTTTAGTGCGTTCAATGAGGTAATTGTAAAGTCGGTCGTTCATATTCATAAAGGCAATGTTATCAATGACAGTGAGTAACTCATTGAATCTGTGTTGATAACTTTCTAAAACGAAAGCTCTCCAACTTGGATAACGATGCATCCATTCGTCCATTTTTTGAATAGGAAACATTGCTACTTGTCCGTTGGTTTCAGCAATAGCACGAACTTCACTTTTTTTGTCGCCTGAACAACAATTTAAGGTCATTGCACAAGTATCGCCTCGTTCAATGAAATAAAGTAATAATTCACCAGCATCAAAATCTTCTCGCATAACTTTGATTGCTCCATTGATGATAAGAGGCATCGCTTTGATATATTCTCCGATGTTGATGAGCACATCTCCTTCTGAAAATGTTACGAGATGGGCGGTGGATATCATTTCAGCAATCAAATCTTTCTCAAAAACATTTCCGTAGGTATCTTTCAATAGTTGCTCAATAGTCATAACATATTTTTTTAGTTAGTCATAAACGTTTTCTTGTTGTAAAAGTAAAAGTAGATGGAAGCAATACTGATGCCTACCAACATTCCAACAAAAATATCAGAAGGAAAATGAACTCCCAAATACATTCGACTATAAGCATACGGAATAGCCCAAAAGAACACCCAAAAAGACCAACGTAATTTCTGTCGAAAAACCAAAAACAGGAATGTACAGACAGCAAAACTGTTGCTCGTGTGTCCAGAGAAAAAACTGTACCCTTCTTGTGATGTTACAAATCGTAAAAGAGGAGCGTGAGCTTCATCATTCAACGGACGAATACGCATCACAATTTCTTTTGTAATATTAGTTATAAAAACCGTTGTGAAGAGTGATAAAAGCGTAAAAATCAATATCTTCCATTTCTCAGCAGGAAAAAATCGGAACGTAACGAAAAGTAACAACAGAAAGAACGGAATCCAATTTAGTGCGTTGGTGATGTAAAGCCAAAAAACATCTTGCACGGGTGTTCCTTGTTGGTTGATATATGTAAGTATTTGAATGTCAAGTTCAATGAGTTTTTTCCACATTGCTTAATTGATATTTTGCCCGCAAATGTATGAAAAAAGAATTACAAAGAAATAGGAAAGAAGAAAATAGACAAAAAATCAATTATTTTAACATTGGTTTTGAACATAATCTTTGCCAAAGTCTAAACCTTGGCAAAGATATTATTGAGAAAAGAGATTTGATTGCATTGATTTTGTTTAGTGGGGCAATTTATTTCTTAAAATTCCATAAAGATATGTTCCGAGTAAAGCACCAATAATCACGATGCTCATTGACCAAATACCCGCTCCTAAGAGTACGAAAATAGGTCCGGGACAAGCACCCACCAGAGCCCAACCCAGCCCGAAAACGATGCCACCAATCAAATAGCGCATCATTGATTTTTCTTTCGGTAGAATGACAATTGGTTTGCCATCAATGTCTTTTTTTTCGGTACGTTTTATCCATTGAATACCCAGAAAACCAACTATGAGAGCACTTCCAATAAAACCATACATATGGAACGACTGAAAATTGAACATTTCGTAAATTCTGAACCAAGAGGCGGTTTCACTTTTATACATCACCACCCCAAATGTAATTCCCAAAAATATGTATATAACGTTTTTCATAATGGTTTATCCAAAAATTAAAGGAAATAGAGTGAATGACATTATTAATCCGCCGATGAAAAATCCGATGACAGCAATGAGAGATGGAATTTGCAAATCGCTCAATCCTGAAATGGCGTGCCCCGAAGTGCACCCGCCAGCATAACGTGTTCCAAAGCCGATAAGTAAACCTCCAATAAGCAGAATAACAATATTTTTTAGGGTTAAATCTGTAAAAAGTTCACTTGGAAAATAGGCTTTTCCGGCGCTTTCAAATCCTAAAAGGTTCAATTCAGTTATAGTTTGTGTTGAAATAGAAGGAATTTGATTGTTTGACAGAAAATGATGAGCAATCATTCCACCTAAAAATGACCCGACTAAGAAAAAGAGATTCCAATTTTGTGATTTCCAGTCAAAACGGAAAAAATCGCACGATTTTCCCGCACCCATTGCGGCACATAAAGTTCGGAAGTTAGACGAAAATCCGAAACTTTTTCCCATTAAAATAAGGAAAATCATTATCAATCCCACCAACGGACCGCCAACATACCACGCCCAAGGTTGCATTATCCAATCCATATATTTTTGTCTTTTTTGAAGTGCAAAGATAATGTTTTTTCGAGATAAAATTCTGTAACATAAGTTACAAAAGACTGATTTTTAAGTAAAACAACAAACTTTTTATTGTTTCAAAAACATAACATCATACTTTGTTTTTTTTGTAATATGATTGTTTTTTATGTTAAACATTGCTATATTCACTAATAAATATGTAATGATACATTTGAGAAATTATTTATAATGGGTTGTTTTGTGAAATGTATTTGTATTTCAGTTTTTACATCTGTTTGTGAATAAATAGAAAATAAACAACTTAAAATTTGTCTGATTATTAATTTGAATTATTTATGATAAGATATAATATATTGAAAATTAGTAATATATAGTTAGAGAACAAAAATAATTTCAAAAACTTGGAAACTTTTTTTGTTTTTTCGTTTCTTGTTGTATATTTGCACCCGAAAAATAATGATAATGATTGTATGCAGGAATTAATTATAAAAACCGCGATTAAATATTTTATAAAGTACGGTTTCAAGACCTTTACAATGGACGACCTTGCCAAGCAGTTAGGAATGTCAAAAAAGACGCTTTATGAGTATTACAGTTCCAAATCGGAGTTGGTGCAGGCTTGTTTAGATGAAATGATGCGTGACCTTCAAGATTGCAGAAATTTTACCGAAGGAAACGGAAATATCATAGAAAATGTGTTCAATTCACAACAGGAATTCATCGAAAAATATGAGGTAACAAACGCTTGTCCGGTGTGGGATTTGAAAAAATACTATCCCAAACAGCACGAATATATGCGTGAGCAGTTTCGTAAATTTCACAGTGAATTTGCAGAAAAACTCATTGATAGAGGACTTGCCGAAGGACTTTTCCGAGAGAACATCGATAAGGATTTTGCCAAAGTTTTCTTTCATTCAATGAACAATGTGAAAGATGAATTGGAGTTTTTCCCTGAATTGAATTTCTCTATGTCATACATTGCCAAGAAAGAGTTTGAATATTTCATTCGGATTTTAGCCAACGACAAGGGAATGAAGGAATTAGAACGAATTTTAGAAAAAGACAAAAATAATCCATAGTATCATATAAAAGAATAGAAATAAAAAATGAAGAAAATAGTTTTAAGTATTTTTATGCTTGCCACAATCGTTTCGCAAGCACAGCAGAAAGAACTAACCTTGAAGGAAGCCATTTCGTATGCGTTGGAACACAAAGCCGATGCTGAAAAAGCCCGTTTGGAGGTTACCAAAAGTGAGTATAAAATTATGGAAGTACGCGCCAATGCGTTGCCAAACATCGCTGCATCAGGAAGTTTGACCTATAACCCCAAATTGCAAACAACTTATATTGATGGAAGTACGTTCGGGCAGCCCGGAGTAATGGAGTTCACTATGGGACAAAAATGGAATTCTACTGCGGCGGCTCAACTTACGCAAGTGCTTTTCAATCAGTCGGTTTTTATGGGGCTTAAAGCGGCACGAACCACGCGCGAATTCTATTTATTGAACCAAGAACTTACAGAAAATCAAGTTGTAGAAAAAGTTGCTTCGGCTTATTATCAAGTGTATCAAGCTCAAAAAGCTCTTGAAAATGTGGAGAAAAATTTAGCTTTGACTGAAAAAACATTTGCTACTATTGAAGGGCTTTATCAATCAGGATTGGCAAAAAAAGTGGATTTAGACAGAACTTCCGTTGCAGTTAATAACCTGAAATCATCACAACAACAGGCTATTAACGGAGTTCAATTGGCTGAAAATGCACTTAAATTTATGGTTGGAATGCCTATGGAGCAAGAAATTTCTTTGCCTAACGAAACATTCAAACCGAATTACGACCTTGTTTTTGAAAAAGGAAATAACTCCGAGAGAATTGAAATTCAAGTGCTTGAAAAACAAAAAAGTTTGCTCGAAATCAACACGAAAGTACAAAAAGCAGCCTACTATCCGTCGTTGGCATTGCAAGGAAATTACGGTTGGTTGGGAATGGGACCTAAAAATCCGCTTTTTTACGGAGAAAGTAACAACGTATTTTGGTCTGATTATTCGTCAATTAGTTTGGGATTGAACATTCCTATTTTTGCAGGTTTCGGAACAAAAGCCAAAGTACGTCAAGCTCAAATCGAACTAAAAAGTCTGGAAGCGGATTTGAAAGATACGCGTTTAGCAATGGATTTAGCATACGAAAATGCAAAAAACCAATTGACAAATAGCCTTTTAACCATCGAAACCCAGCAAAGCAACGTAAAACTTGCCGAAGATGTGCTTGCTAACACACAAAATAACTACGCACAAGGTTTGGCAACACTTACTGATTTGTTAGATGCTGAACGTTCGTTGGCGAATGCTCAAAATAGTTATATAAATGCCGTTTTGCAATATAAATTAGCTGAAATTGAAGTGCTTAAAGCGCAAGGAAGTTTAAAATCATTGATGAATTAACGCCTCATAAACATAGAAAGTAAAGCTATGAAAGCCATTGTAGTAGGAGCAACGGGAGCAACGGGCAAAGATTTGGTCAATATATTGCTGAACGACTCGAATTTTTCGCAAGTAACCATTTTTGTACGCAAAGATACGGGGCTCAAACACCCAAAATTAGTAACCCATAGCATTGATTTTGAGAAAATAGACACGTGGAGAAATCTTGTGCAGGGCGATGTGTTGTTTTCTTGCTTGGGAACAACGCTCAAAGCCGCAGGAAGCAAGGAAGCCCAGTGGAAAATCGACTATGATTACCAATATAATTTCGCCCAAGTGGCAAAAGAAAACGGCGTATTTCAATATGTTTTGGTGTCATCAATGGGAGCTAACTCAAAATCGAGTTTTTTCTATATGAAAATGAAAGGAGCGTTGGAAGAAGCCGTAAAAACCTTGAATTTCGGAAGATTAGTGATATTAAATCCGCCGGCGCTAATTCGCAAAGGTTCAGATAGAGCAGGGGAGAACATCAGCTTGAAAGTAATACGATTTTTAAATACGTTAGGACTGTTCCGCTCGCAAAAACCAATGCTTACAGAAACACTCGCTCAGGCAATGGTCAAGTTGGCGAAGTCATCAGAAAAAGGAATTTTTAAACTTTCACCGAAAGAAATTTTTGAAGCATAATTTAATTCAGAATGAATCAGGCAAAAAGATTGTGGCTTTATTTTATCGTAACAATGTCGGTGTATTTACTGATGTTACTTGTAACTGTTCCGCATTTACAAGCCATTGCAGGATTGGAAATAGTAGATGTAAAGCCATTTTACAACAGTGAATATATCATTTCACTTTTTGAACATTTGGGGCAAGACGGTCGCGATTATTATCTGTACCGACAATTGCCAATAGATATGGTTTATCCGCCGTTATTTGCCTTTACATATTGGAAAATATTGGGATATTTCGTTCAAAAATTAGATTGGAAAAAACTAAAATGGGTAAGTTTCTTGCCAATTTTAGCAGCAATCTTTGATTATGCCGAAAATAGTTGCATTGGGTCTATGCTTTGTTCTTTCCCATCGTTTTCTGAAATGGTCATTCAAATAGTACCTTTTTTCAGCCTGTTGAAAACCATTTTCACAATGCTTTATTTGACAGCATTTTTCGTGCTTGGGGTAATATTTTTAGTGAAAAGGAAACGAAATTAGCGTTTTTGTATAAATATAAAAATGGTATGAAAATAACAACTCGTGAGCAGTTTGCTCAATTTTTGGAAGAATTAAAAACTGATTTGGAGAACAATCCGCAGGAATGGGAAAATCGGAATTTACCCGATTTCTTGGAAGCGATGAGCCGTTATGTGATGGACATTCAGCAATATTACATCAATACGAAACAAAACATCAATGCCGACCAGCCCGATTGGGGAGTTTTTGCCGATATTTTCAGAGGAGCAAAGGTGTACGAGTAATCAAACAAAAACAATTTGAACACAATTCAGACGGATAGTTGAAATTAGAGATTTTAAAAATAGATTATCTTAACAAAAAGAAGTAAAAACAATTAAAATAGATTTTAATAAATTAGAGATTAGAAAAATGAAAAAAGTAGTAACTGTAATTCTTATCGTAGGCACTGTGGCATTTGTTGCCTACAAACTGTATTCAAACAAAGAGAAGAACGCACAAGAAGTGGCTATCGTAGCTCAAAAGAATAATGAGGTAGCTGTAAAAGCTCACACGGTGGGTAAAGAAAATGTTTCGGATTTATTTACTGCTAACGGAACATTTGTTGCCGAGCAAGACCTAAATGTAGCTGCTGAAATGGGCGGACAGGTAGTGAAAATCTATGTAAAAGAAGGGCAAAACGTAACCGCTGGGCAAGCCTTAGCGCAAATAAAAGCGGATGCCACAAACGTAGGGTTAGACCAAGCAAAAGCAGTGCTTGACAACGCTCAAAACGAAGTGAAACGCTTTGAAAGTGCTTATGCAACTGGTGGCGTAACACAACAGCAACTCGACCAAGTTCGTTTGCAACTCAAAAACGCTCAGGCGAACTACAATTCAGCGCAAATCAATTCAGGATACACGGTGGTTCGCTCAAAAATTAGTGGGATTGTCAGCAGCAAGCAAGTGGAAGAAGGTGCATTTGTTGGTGCAGGAACTCCGCTATTTAATGTGGTGAATATCAATAATCTAAAATTGCAAGTAAACGTTGATGAAAACCAAGTTTTGCATATTAAAGAAGGAGAAAACGCCAAAGTTATCACAAGTGTAGGCGGAAATACCATCGACGGAAAGGTTACTTTCGTTGCACCAAAGTCAAACGGGGCATTGAAGTTTCCGGTGGAGATTACCGTATCGAATAAAAGCAAAGATTTGAAAGCCGGAATGTATGCCACAGCGCAATTCTCTTCGGATTCAAAAGGAGATGTTGAAGTAATTACTGTGCCTCGAACAGCTTTTGTAGGGAGTGTAAGCCAAAATAAAATTTTCAAAATCGTAAACGGAAAAGCAGAGCTTGTTACGGTTAAAAGTGGACGAAATTTCGGGGATAAAGTCGAAATTTTGGAAGGTCTTTCGCAAGGCGACCAAATTGTTACCAGCGGACAAATCAATCTTGATAACGGAACCGCTGTGAAAGCTATTTAACAGTTGTTGAAAGATTAAAAATCTGAATTTAGAGTGATTTTATACAGAAAAAATACGTATATATATTCAAATATAGGTCTAAAATTGACGTATTCTGTCAAAGAAAGAATAAATTTCAGATTATAATCTATATGATACTATTTATTTTTAAAGAAATAGGGTAGGAGAGAGCTATATTTATACAAAAATCTTTTAGAAATAGATGTTTTATACTTGTTATAAGCGTAAAAACTTTTAGAAATAGGTTTTTAACAACTATTAAAAATATAAAAACTTACGGAAATAGATTTTTAACAACTATTAAAAGCGTAAAAACTTTTAGAAATAGGTTTTTAACAACTATTAAAAGTGTAAAAACTTACAGAAATAGATTTTTAATAACTATTAAATGTATAAAATATTTCGGAAACAGATTTGTAACAATTGTTAGAATCTGAAAATCTTATAGAAATAAAAGTGTTATAATTGTTTAAATTAATAAACCAATCTTTTTAAATTAAATTACGTATGAAAAAATTATCGTATCAAATCCGTATAACGGAACTTAATGACGTTTCTGACCGACTTTTAATGATTTACAAAAAAGAAGAAAAGTTTCAAGACGAGTCTTTTTTGAGTTTTATTTTCGGAGAGATGGAAAAGCTCTCCAAACAGATAACGGAAGCCATCAAACGCGACGCCATACAGTCGAAACTCAAACAATCCGACGCGCGCAGAGATGATGCGGTTCGTGCACTGAATAATGCCCTTGTGGGGTACTGTGCGTTGCCCATCGCCGAATTGAAGCAAGAAGGGGAGAAGCTACAAACGGTTTTCGCCAAGTATGGTTTGAAAATTATCAAAGAAAATTACGCCGTTCAATCCTCGTTGATAGAGTCATTGCTTACGGATTTAGCGACTTCCGAAATGCAGTCGTCTGTTGAGAAACTTTCAGGAATGAAGGAAATCATTTCCGAGCTTCGTCAGGCTCAAACCGAGTTTACAAACACGCGAATTGAGTATGAAAAAATGCTTTCAGAGCGAAGAAGCAAGGTGAGTGCATCGAGTTTGAAAAAACCTTTGCTCGAACTTATTAATGGCAAATTGGTTACGTATCTTTCAGCGATGAAAGTGGCTAATCCGTATGGTTATGAGGCTTTTGCAGGCGTAGTTTCGCAAGTGATTAGCGATGCAAACATTACTGTTAGGCGAAGAGCTTCCGCAAAAAGTGAACCAACAGAACAGGAATAAAACCCGACAGCAGGAAATAGGCGTAGCACTTTTGTTGATATGCCTGATATAGGCGATTTTTTGTAGGAAGAAACGAATAATTAAAAATAAAAAACAGAAAAAAAGCAGCAATAAATGAATATAATTAAAACATCGATTAACCGTCCGAGTTTGATTATCGTAATACTTTCGTTATTACTCATCGGCGGGATTTACAGTTACAGAGCCCTCAATTACGAGCTCATTCCGAACATCGAAGTGAATGTGATTACCATTTCGACGGTTTACGGCGGGGCTTCACCAACTGAAATTGAGAGTACCGTAACCAAAAAAATAGAAGATGCGGTTTCTTCATTGGAGAACATCAAAAAGATTCAAGCATATTCGTATGAAAGTTTGTCAGTGGTGGTCATTCAGCTCAATGCGGGGTCTGATACGGACTTTCTTCTGAACGAAGCTCAACGTAAAATAAACGCAATTCGTTCAGATTTGCCCGATGATGCCAACGAACCATCGCTGAGCAAGTTCTCACTTTCAGATATGCCGATTTTATCACTCGGAGTTACGGCAAATATGACCTCACAAGCTCTTTATGAGTTGGTTGATAAGAAACTTTCGCCCGAACTCTCACGTGTAAACGGAGTGGCACAGGTTACAATGGTGGGCGGACGCGAGCGTGAAATTCGTGTAAGCCTCGACCCCAATAAGTTGGAGGGATATGGATTAAGTATTGCGCAAGTGCAACAAATTATTGCGGCTTCCAATATGGATTTCCCTACCGGAAAACTAAAAACACGCGAAAATAACACAACTATCCGTTTGGCGGGAAAATTCAAAACGGTTGAGGAGCTTCGTAACCTTACCGTCGCTTCAATAAACGGGAATAATATCCGTCTTTCGGACGTAGCCGACGTGCAGGACACGGAAAAAGAAGCCGAAAAAGTGGCTCGCATCAATCAGGAAAACACGTTACTTTTGCAAATTACCAAACAAACCGATGCGAATGCCGTTGCAGTAAGTGAATTAGTGCGAAACAAAATCACTGAAATAGAAAACACGTACAAATCCGATGATTTGAAGATAGATATAGCCAATGACACAAGTGAATTTACCCTCAAAGCGGCAAACTCTGTGGTGTTTGACTTGGTGCTTGCCGTTGTGCTTGTAGCGGCTGTGATGCTTTTGTTTTTGCATAGTTTGCGTAATGCGGTGATTGTAATGGTTTCAATCCCAACATCGCTCATTGCGACTTTCATCGGAATGTTACTCTTCGGATTTACGCTGAACTTGATGAGTTTGATTGCGCTTTCGCTCGTGGTGGGGATTCTGGTGGATGATGCTATCGTGGTACTTGAAAATATTCACCGACATATGGAAATGGGTAAGAATAAAGTACGTGCGGCTTATGACGGAGCGAGTGAAATTGGATTTACTGTAACGGCAATTACGCTCGTTATCGTGGTGGTATTCTTGCCAATAGCTGTTAGTACGGGATTGGTGTCTGGAATTATCCGTCAATTCTGTGTTACGGTAATCATCGCAACGATGCTTTCGCTCTTTATGTCGTTCACCACCGTGCCTTGGTTGTATTCTCGCTACGGAAAGTTAGAGCACATCAGCAATACAACCTTCTTCGGGAAATTCATACACAGTTTCGAGGCAATGCTCAAAAGATTTACGCATTTCATTACCAATGTTTTAAAATGGTCGTTTGCACATAAATTTGCTACGTTTTTTATCGTATTGGTATTGTTTGCAAGTTCAGTGGCTTTGCAACCACTTGGGTTTATTGGTTCTGAATTTTTCCCAAGAACAGATAAAGGAGAGTTCGTTGTTCAGATTGAAATGCCAAAAGATGCTTCTATCGAGCAAACCAACTTTATGACCCAGCGAGCCGAGAATTATATTTCCAATTTACCTGAGGTGAAAAAGATGATTACCACCGTAGGACAAACCAGTAGCGGATTTGCAGGAACGCAAGCAACGTTGTACAAATCGGAAATACAAGTGATTTTGGTAGATAAAGATTTGCGTGATGATAACACAACCATCTATGCAGCAAAATTGAAACGCAAATTAGATGAAGTATTGGTAGGAGCGAAGGTTACCACAGCTCCCGTAGGGCTTATGGGCGTGGAAGATGCACCGATTAAGCTCACTATCACGGCAGAAAGCGTTGAAGTCGCTCAAAAATATGCAGTTCAAGTAGCAGAAATGTTAAAAACAATTGATGGAGCATCGGAAATTGATATTTCTTCCGAAGACGGAAATCCCGAAGTTACTGTGCAAGTGGATAGAGACAAGATGACTTCCCTCGGATTGAATGTGGCAACCGTTGGAGTAACGATGCAAACGGCTTTCAACGGAAATGATGATAGCAAATTCCGTATGGGTGATTCAGAATATGACATCAAAATTCAGTTTGATGAAGCGAACCGAGCTTCGATAGACAACATTCAGAACTTGGTGTTTGTAACTCCAACAGGGCAACAAGTGAAATTGTCGCAGTTTGCTAATGTTTCATACTCTTCAGGACCTACGAAATTAGACCGTTACGATAAAACTCCATCTGTAACAGTTTCAGCACAAGCCGTAGGACGACCTTCGGGAACGATAACCACCGAATGGGAAGCTAAATTCTCGCAAATTCAAAAGCCTGCCAACGTGCGTTTCGTTTGGGAAGGAGACAGGGAGATGCAAAGTGAAGGTTTCGGAACGCTCGGAGTGTCGTTGGTTGCTGCAATTTTGTTGGTGTATATGGTGATGGTGGTGTTGTACGATAGTTTCTCACGTCCGTTTGTGGTGTTGTTCTCCATTCCGCTTTCATTTATCGGAGCGTTGTGGGCGTTGGCTTTGACAAACCTTTCGCTGAATACATTTACCATTCTTGGGGTGATAATGCTTATCGGTTTGGTGGCGAAGAATGCGATTATGTTGGTGGATTTTGCCAATCATCGTAAACAACACGGAGAGGATACGGTAACGGCTTTAATTCAGGCAAACCACGCGCGTTTACGTCCGATTTTGATGACCACAATTGCGATGGTGTTCGGTATGATTCCGATTGCGATTGCCTCAGGTGCAGCAGCCGAGATGTTCAACGGATTGGCGATTGTTATCATCGGTGGATTGATTTCTTCTTTGTTCTTAACGTTGATTATTGTGCCGCTTGTGTATCTGATATTTGATGTTATAGCTGCGAAATTCGGCAAAGGTGAAAAAGTAGATTACGACAAGCTGATGATTGCCGACTACGAAGCCAAAGAAATCAAAGAAGAATACGAAATGTAAGAAGTTTTGTTCAATGTATATAAAAAAAACGAGCAGAAGTTAAAAAGTCTGTTCGTTTTTTGTTATCCGTAAGAAAAAGTTTGTTGATAAGAAAAATAAAAAAGCAAAGATTCAAAATCTTTGCTTTTTTTGTTGTCTGTAAAATTCTATTTATAAAGATTTCTCAATTCTTTGGCGGTTTCCACCATTGCGATGAGCGCCGCTTTGGTTTCTGGCCAATGACGAGTTTTCAATCCGCAATCAGGATTTACCCATAACAACTCCTTCGGAACTACTGAAATAGCTTTCTTCATTAAGTTTGTCATTTCTTCTTGTGAAGGAATGCGCGGTGAATGAATGTCATATACGCCTGGTCCTATTTCATTCGGATATTTAAACTCTCCGAAAACGTCGAGCAATTCCATTTGAGAGCGAGAACATTCAATAGTGATAACATCAGCGTCCATATCAGCAATTGCTTCAATCATATCATTAAATTCCGAATAGCACATATGCGTATGGATTTGTGTTTGGTCTTGTACGCCCGATGCTGAAATGCGGAAAGCCTTGATAGCCCAATCAAAATAGGCATTCCATTCGGCTTTACGAAGCGGAAGCCCCTCGCGAATAGCTGGTTCATCAATTTGAATTACTTTTATTCCTGCTTTTTCTAAATCAACCACCTCATCGCGGATAGCCAAAGCAATTTGTAAACAGGTTTCATAGCGAGGTTGGTCATCACGCACAAACGACCACTGCAAGATGGTAACAGGTCCTGTCAACATTCCTTTCACAGGAACATTGGTCAACGATTGTGCAAATTTTGACCAACGAACCGTCATTGGTTCAGGGCGAGACACATCACCAAAAATAATTGGAGGCTTCACGCAACGAGAACCATAACTTTGTACCCAACCGAATTTCGTGAAAGTATATCCTTTTAATAATTCACCAAAATATTCCACCATATCGTTACGCTCAAATTCTCCGTGCACTAACACATCAATCTGAGTTTCTTCCTGAAAACGAATGGATTCTTCAATTTCTTTCTCTAAAAGTTGGTCATATTCAGCTTGTGTGAGTTCTCCTTTTTTGAATTTGGCACGCCAGCTACGAACTTCGGCTGTTTGCGGAAATGAACCGATGGTGGTTGTCGGGAATAAAGGCAAATTCAAGGCTTTTTGCTGCGCTTTTCTGCGCACTTCAAACGGATTTAAACGAACATCGTCTTTGTTAGTAATTTTAGCAACACGTTCTTTTACGGCTTTATCGTGAATTAAAGTAGATGTTTTTCGATTTTCAGCCGCTTTTTTATTTTCGTTAAAAATAGCTTGTACTTCGGCAGTGATTTGATTGGTGGCAATTGCTTTTAAAGTGGTGATTTCTTTTACTTTCTGTTTGGCAAAGGCTAACCATTGTTTGATTTCAGGCGTCAACACTTTTTCATTATTTTCTAATTCTAAATTGCAAGGAGAGTGCAAAAAAGAACAAGAAGAAGCAATCCAAAGACGATCAGTGCCTAATTTTGCTTCGGCTTTTTTGATGAATTTTAATGATTTTTCAAAGTCGTTTTTCCAGATATTACGCCCATTTACAACGCCCAATGAAAGAATTTTATCTGTGGGGAATTTTTCCAATACGGCATCTAATTGGTCAGCACCACGCACCAAATCAATGTGAAGTGCAGCCGAAGGCAACGAAACTGCTAATTCGGTATTGTCTTTCAAAGCATCAAAGTAGGTTGTAATGATAAATTTCAATTGCGGAAATTCTTTTGCCAGCTCAGCATACACTTTTTTGTAAACCGTTTTTGCTTTTTCACGGAGGTCTAAATTAAGGAAAGGTTCATCAAATTGAATCCAATCAGCTCCTGCTGCTGCTAATTCAGAAAGAATCTGTTTGTAAACGGGAAGCAATCGGTCAATCAAATCCAATCGGTCAAAACCTTCTTCTTTTTCCTTGCCTAACAATAAATAAGTAACAGCACCGACCAATACAGGTTTGGTGTGAATGCCCAACGCTTTTGCTTCTTTAAAATAAGTTAATGCTGGATTTTTACGCAGCGAAAACGATTGGTTTTTAATAAATTCAGGAACAATGTAGTGATAGTTTGTATCAAACCATTTAGTCATTTCCATCGCTGTGATGTCAATACCTTCTTTCTGATAACCACGCGCCAAAGCGTAGTAAAGTTCTAATTCTGACTTTGATTTCACAGGTTCGTAACGATTCGGAATGGCGTTAAAGCTCACCGATGCATCTAAAATTTGGTCATACAAAGAAAAATCATTTGACGGAATTAAATCAACGCCTGCATTTTGTTGTAATTTCCAATTGTGCACACGGATGTTCGCCGCAACTTTTAACAATTCTTCGGCAGTGATAGAACCCGCCCAGAACGCTTCATTAGCTTTTTTTAATTCTCGCTTTTCTCCTATGCGAGGATAGCCTAAAATGTTTGATTTCATATAAATAACGGTATTTTATAGTTCGTTTTCTATTCCTAACTTGTTCATTTGGCTTGTTTTTAGCTTTTCATCTTGTGAAAAAACACTTTTTTAAACAGTTGGGAATATGTGTAAAGAGGCAATATTCTCATTTCTTTTGGCAAATATATAAAGAAATATTTGTAAATTCCAAATTTAATAGTAAAAAAAACGATAATATAAAAAAATAAAGAATATTTTTCTGTTTATGTATTTGTTTTTGGAAATAAATTTTGAAAGTTAATTTTTTATTCTTCCAAAGAAAAAATGTTATAATTCTCTTTTCAAGTATTTTTTGAAAAAATTATTTTGTGCAAAAAGACAGTGTTTTGTCAAAAAATTTGCTATTTTACTTAAAACCTGTATTTTTGAACAAAATTTTTGGCTATGTCAGTTCAAGTAAAACAATTAACAAAGCAATATGGTGCACAAATTGCTGTAAATCAGATAAATTTCAAATTGAAGAAAGGTGAAATTACGGGTTTTTTAGGCCCGAATGGAGCTGGAAAGTCTACCACAATGAAAATGATAACAGGTTCACTTGTGCCTACTTCGGGAGAAATAGAAATCAATGGAGTCAATATATTGAAAAATCCTATTTCAGCTCAAAAAAATATCGGATATTTGCCTGAACATAATCCTCTGTATTTAGAGATGTATGTTCGTGAATATTTGCGCTTTATGGCAGATTTATACGGAAATATTTCTAAAAATAGAATAGAGGAAATAATTGAAATTACAGGACTTACGCCTGAAAGTAATAAAAAAATTGAACAACTTTCAAAAGGATACCGTCAACGTGTGGGGCTTGCTTCGGCATTGATTCACAATCCTGAAATATTAATTTTAGATGAACCCACCACAGGGCTTGACCCCAATCAACTTGTTGAAATTCGGAATATTATCAGAGAATTAGGGAAAAACAAAATTGTTTTGCTTTCATCGCATATTATGCAAGAAATTCAAGCAGTTTGCGACCGAGTAATTGTACTTCATAAAGGAAGTATTGTTTTAGATAAAAAAATGACGGAACTTCAAAGTAAAGAACAAATCATTGAGGTAGCTTTTGATTTTAGAGTTGAAGAGCGTTTGTTGAAACAAATTCCGAATGTGAAATCCGTAACTAATGTGTTTGAATTTCTATACAACCTAACTTTTGACACTGAAAACGATATGCGTTCAGTTGTTTTTGATTTTGCCAACGCAAACGGACTCAAAATACTTCAAATCAATCATAAACACAAAGATTTGGAGCAACTTTTTGCCGAATTAACAAAAGCATAAAAGGAGAAAAATTACCTTTACTTCCTACTTAGTTTGGTACGTTCCGAAAACAAAATTAGAGTCAACAATTTTGTTTCCGTCAGAATTTAAAATTACTAAGTCTGAGATAGTTATCAGGTGGTCATATCGAAGCAATTCTTGTGTGGTTTCGCTGTAAATAGGTTTCGTAACAATTGAAATTGTTCCGCCAGTAGCTTCATATTGCGAAGTAACAGATGGGGAAGTAGGAGGATAACTTCCGCAAAAATACGACGTGCTTACAGAGCTACTGAAAGTTCTGTAATATAATTTGTAATTATTTGCTATTGTGCCTGTTAATGAATTTTCACTGTTAGTTAAAATTCCTTTCGGAAGTTCTAAAATTAATGCTTGTTGAGAGTTATATTTGAATAGAAACGTAGCTGTTGTGTCGCTTGTACACGACAAAACGTCTGAGTTATCGAAGCTAATGGTTTCTACCTCTAAGTCTCCGTCATTGCAAGCAATAAGAAACGAACTAAAAATTAAACCTAAAAGAAATATTTTTCTTTTCATCATCTCAAATGTTTTTGCAAAAATAGAAAATAAATTGAAACAATCTTGCACTCAATGAAAAATAAGTTTGATGTGAATTTAATGAGGTGATAATCAATAAATTTAATAATAAAAAATGATTTTAGAAAAAGAGATAAATTTTATTTTGGCCCTTGATGCCTTAAAAAATGTGCAACGCCGCAACTATATTGCTGATGATTCACGAAGAGAAAATTCTGCTGAACACAGCTGGCAGATAATTGTTCTCGCACAATTGTTGTATCCTTATGCTAAAAATAAGGAACATATTGATTTGTTGCGTGTTATGCGTATGCTTTCTATCCACGATGTAGTAGAAATTGATGCTGGCGATACGTTTATTTTTGACGAAAAAGCGATGAAAGATAAGTATGAACGTGAACTATCCTCTGCGAAACGTATATTTAGTATTTTAGATGAACCGTTGCAAAGTGAATTTCTGAATCTTTGGCTTGAATTTGAGGCAGAACAAACTCCCGATGCTGTTTTTGCGTGTGCAATTGATAGGATTATGCCTTTTATATTGAACACACATACTAACGGGAAAAGTTGGAGAGAAGCGAAAATTTCTGAAAAACAAATACGTAAAGTGATTGAAAATACGGTGAAACGAGCTTCTGAAGCAATGGGAGAGGCTTTTGATATTCTGCTTGAAAAGGCAGTGGAAATGGGAAAAATTGCAAAGTAGAATGTACAAAATATATTGTTTTGTTATTAAAAAATAGTTTTCATTTTTTGTTTACCAAACTTTGGATTTTGAGCAAAAAAACTTACCTTTGTGGCAGTGGGTACGATTTAAAAAAACGTCTTTTAAGAACGTTTTTTTGAGGAAAATAAAAAAAAATAATATAGTTAATCCAAAAATAAACAGAGTATGAAAGTAACTTATTTAGGGCACGCTTGTGTCAATATCGAAATTGGAGGGAAGTATTTTCTTGTAGATCCGTTTATTTCTGCCAATCCGTTGGCGAAACATATTGATATAAAAGATATTAAAGCGGATTATATTCTGCTCACGCACGCGCATCAAGACCATATTTTGGATGCTGAATTCATCGCAAAAAATACGGGAGCGAAGCTCATCACAAATCCAGAAATTATGGCTCATTACAGGGCATTGGGCGTGGACGGACACGAAATGAACATCGGAGGGTCGCATCGTTTTGAAGACGGCAAAGTGAAGATAAAAATGATTAAGGCGATTCATTCTTCTTCATTTTCTGATGGTAAATATGGGGGCAATCCTGCTGGATTTCTGATTGATAGTGATAATTTAACTATTTATATATCAGGAGATACTGCACTAACAATGGATATGACCATTATTCCGCACCAATACAAAATTAATTTAGCTATTTTACCAATCGGAAATAACTATACAATGGGGGTGCGTGATGCATTGACCGCAGCCAGATTTGTTGATTCGTACCACACACTGGGAGTGCATTACGACACGTTCGATATTATCAAAATTGACCACGAATCGGCAAGGCGTAAGTTTGCTGATGCTCACCGTAAACTTCATTTGTTGCCCATTGGGGGAACAATTGATGTGGCGGGTTTGCATTAAGATAGAAACAATATCTGAATAAAATTTTTACTTTTTTGAAAAAATATTTATTTTTATGTAATTAATACACAGTTATTTAAGATTTAGTAATAGAAAATAGATTAATTTTTTATCAAATAAATTTGCAAGTATTAAAAAATGTAGTAAATTTGCACCCGCATAAGTGAGATAACGAGTGCAAATTGGAGAGATGGCAGAGCGGTCGAATGCGGCGGTCTTGAAAACCGTTGAGGGTAACACCTCCGGGGGTTCGAATCCCTCTCTCTCCGCAAATTAGAAAAGCAATCCGTTGTAAGTTAATTACTTACAACGGATTTTGTTTTGGGCAATGTTGAACCCTGTGACTAAAAAAAAAACTTACTCCCCTTGATTTTTTGGCAGTGTCCTAAAAAGTGTGTAAGTTTTAAAATTCACTCAGATGAGCGTAAGAGAATAGAAAAAGAGTTTAAATAAATTGAGCCAGAATAGTTCGTAATTTCAGAACGTACTGCTGAACATATAAAAAGAGACTGTTTCATAACACAGGAAACAGCCTCTTTTTTTATTGTTTTAATGTATTACTCCTATAGTGTGAGCTTGTAGCTCGTATCCATACTGAAACTTACAAATTTAAGGTATGAGCATTTTGCTTGTGTCAGCAGTAGTAATAGTTGATTTATTTTTTTAATTGGTTATTTTTTTTTTATTCTTTTTTTAGACTTGGATGAGTTGTTAGTTTCTGCCAGGTTTGCTTTTATTTTTGCTTCTATTTTTTCTTTAAATTCTTGACTAATAGTTTTTTGATTACGTTCATCAGCTAATTTTTGTAATTTCTGTTTCATCGTCTCAAAACCTTGTACGAAAAAGTCTTTTGAGATAAAAGTTTCAGTACTTCTTGCTGCCATACTTAAACTTTCAAGAACAGCATTTTTTATTTCTCTCCCAGAAAATCCTTCCGATAACTCTGATAATTCCTTATAGAGTTCTTCTTTATCAATATCTTCTGAGAAAGGAACTTTTGCAGGAATAGTTAGTTTTATTATGTCACGTCTATTTTCCAAATCGGGCAATTCAAAATGTATGTGTTTCAAAATACGCGACTCAAAAGCTTTGTCATAATTTTTCACCAAATTCGTTGCAAAAATGACTACCCCATCGAATTCTTCTAACAAAATTAACATTTGACTTCGTAACGAATTAACCGCTTGGTCAGAACTATTGGATACATTTTCAATACGTTTCCCTAAAAAAGAATCAGCCTCATCAAAAAAAAGAACGGCTTTTTCTTTGTTTGCTGTTTCAAGTGCCTTAAACAAATTTTTAGGAGCATCTCCCACATATTTTGATTCCACTTCTGCATAATTCACACAGAGAATTGTTTTTCCCAGTTCGTGTGCTATGGCGTGGGAAACCATTGTTTTTCCTGTTCCTGGCTGACCGTAAAAATTTAATATGAGTTTAGGTTTTGAATCAACCTCAGAAAAACCCCAATCATCATAAATGCGTTTTTGATTTTCTATCAATGTAAGGGATAATAGAATGTCATCTTTTACGCTTTTGGGTAAAATAACTCGCTCTAATTTGTGTTTGGGTTTTTGAACTTTGAATATGACTGTTTCTTCTTTGGGTGCACTCATTATTTTTGATAATTTATCAATGGTTTCTTGTGTTTGACAAATATAAATACACGGAAAATTTTCTAATCCTTCCTTATTTTCTGAATTAAAAAGCAATTGTTTTCTGAAAAGAATAGCTTCCTTTACTTTCTGAAATTCAGTTAGCTTTTTGTCAAGAAAAATACTACCTGTTTTTGTAATAAGAATTTCAAAAAAATCTTCAAAGTATTTTTTTTGTTCAGCTCTAAAGAAGTGCAAATCAGGTTGCACTTCTTGGGCTGTAACTTCTATTTTGTCAATAATTTTTTGGGTTTGTTCTGAATAACTCATTATAAAATTAACACCTTATTTTTATTTGAATTCAACATTCTATTGAGTTCTGCATCAATAGAATCGTACACTACTTCTTTCAAAGCAATTGGATTATTATTATGAAACATACCTACATAAGTCGCATTATCCATACGCACAGCTCCTGGTCTTAATTCACTCAAACCTATGTCAAGATCTCCTGGTCTTAATTTACTCAAACCTATGTCAAGATCTCCAGCTCTGCCTTCCGCCTGAGCTTTTTTTATACCTTTTTTAAGTTGTTCTTGTGCAAAATTTATAGCTTCCTCTTGGGCTTTTTGTCGATTTAAGTGTGCGACCCTAATTTTTTCTACAACATAAGAAACAGCAGCCACTGTGCCAATTCCTGCAAGTCCCCAAACGATTCCCCCAACAAGTATAGGACCACCAGCAGTAACTATTTTTTTTGCTGTATCACTGGTTATAATTTTTTTTGCTGTGTCACTGGTTATAATTTTTCCTGCTGCTTTAGTTACATCGGGGTTTTGAAGTAACTTTGTCAATATATCTAAAAAACTCATAACATCTTCTATTTTAAAATCAACATATCCTTATCAGCGAAAGCATCTGTCAAATTTGTATCCAAACTTTTGGCTTTTATCAAGAGTGTATTTTCCATCACCACAGAGTCCTCTTTTTCATTGAAGTAAGTCAAAACAACATAAAAGGCATCATCTTCTTTTTTGATACCAAATGGGTTGTCTGCACCTAATTTAAGAGCAATAGGTACCATTCCGTTGTTTTTTGCCGAAACAGCCATATAACTATCTTTAAAATAAGATGTTACTTCGTGAAGTGTCAATATTTCTACTTCTTTTTTTTCGGGAATTTCAGTTTTTCTTTTTTGCTTAGTCCGTGTAAGAAGAAAATATCCCACCCCCAACGTGGCTACACTCAGTGTAGCTATAAATATCCATTTTGTGTCCATTTTTCTTTTTTTTAGTTTCTCAGAATGGTAAATATTTACCATTCTGAGAAGAGATTATTCCAATATCAACATATCTTTATCGCCAAAAGCTTTTTGGGTTTCACTATCTAATGTGCCATATTCCACCACTTCGGTATGGTCCATCAAAATTTCATCAGTTGCCTCGTCATAGAAGGTTTTTACAATCGGTGGTTGTTTTTTAAGCCCCACATCCAGTGTATTGTAATTACCTTTTTCTATTTCTTCTCTAATTACCATTACAATAGGTCTAGCTTTTGGTCTTTTTAATATAACTTCACGATATTTAGATTTAAACCAATTTACAAGGTTTTTTAGAAAATCAAATATTGCTACAAAAATCTTTTTTAATGCGTTCCAAGCGCTTTTTAATAAATTCCAAATAGCACCAAAAAAGCTCATACTATAATTTGCTATCATACTTGTTTTTATAAATTAATGATTAATAATTCTTTATCTCCAAAAGCTTGTTTTAGTTCGTCTGATTTCATATCACAACGAATGCAGTACACTTTTTTCATATCTATCTGTTTTTTGTCCTTATCAAGGTACTGCAAAAAGATTTCCAACTCATCTTTTTTATTTCTTCCCAAATCAAGGAGAGCTGCAAAATGACTTTCTCCTGTCATTGTTTCGCTAATGATTTTTTTTAACTCACTCATATCAAGCTCTTTGGTTCTGATGAGTTCACATTGTGTACTGGTGTTTTCTTTGATGTAATCAGATAGCTTGTCTATTGCTGAAGCCACTGTATCGCCTACTTTTTCTACCTTATCACCCAATTCATTTATCTCCTTAGCTGATTTTTCATCAATTTTTTCAATAAATTCTTTTACTTTTTGCCCCTCTATTTTCAATAAATCCTTCACTTTTTGTAAAGAATCTTTTGAAAAAAGGTCTTTGAAATCTACGTTAATTCTTTGCATATTAATTCTTTTTTTTCATTAAACATTCATTTGTTTCAGTTGCGTTGTGTCCGTAGTGTTGATTATTTGCATTGTTTCATAGGCATTTATTCTTAATTGGTAGTACTGATTTAATTTATCCTATTTTTTTAACATCTAATGCTGAACGTGCGATTGTCCAAATGAGAGTAAGGTCAATGCCGTAAATGCGCCCAAAAGCACTTTTAACGCTTTCTCCGTTATTGACCGACATAGGGTTGGTAACAATGGGCGTTACCACCTCCACGCTCATTCCTTTTTCTAATCTAATGTCGTTGCTCATAACGGTTCGTGTTACGGTTACTTTGTAAAGTGGCATAATTTGCTGGTTTTAATTGTTTTAATTCATTAAAATGGTCTATTACATATGTAATCTAATGTAGTACTTGAACTCTCAAAAAACATTTCACCCTTTTTAAAACCCTATTTAGTATAGTTCAAAACCCTATTTTATATGGTTCTTTAACCTATTTAATACATTTTTAAAACGTATTTTTAGGGATTCAATAGGATATTTGATACATTGTTGAACCCTATTGAATACCCTATCGAACTGTATGTAATACGCTGTTGAACTCTATTTATTCCCTTATTGAACCTAATTTTATATAGTAACGAACCTATATAAATAGTATTTCAAAATGGGTGAAATACGTTTCAGAACCTCAAAATACCCCCTTTTGCCCCCTAATTAGTGGGTTCAGCAGGCGTTTCAGTATCCTTTTTAGAGCGACCTCCCTTAAAAAATTGCTTTAACGCTTCAAAAATGGACTTGATACCAGGGATATTTTCTTTACTTAAAAACTTAATATGTCGATAAAACGTCAACGAATTGAAGTAGTTATCGTGGTCAAGCAACACTTTGGTATCAGAAAGTTGCTCAGTGATGCTTTGCAGGCGTTGCAATCGGGTTTCAATTTGATTACGTGCTGCAAAATCGCGGTCATACTCTTCCTTGTCTAAAAACGAAGGAATATGTTGTGGATACTGCTCCATCATTTCCTTGCATTTATTGACAAAAAGTTTGTTTTGTTCGGCGATGCTTCCATACTGCCGACGTTCATCGGGTGAAAGTTTAACTGTTTTGCCTTTCAACACCGTTTCGATGCTTTGAAGAGCCGAATCTATTTTTGTCAGCTCCTCATCGGTAAATGTTACCTGAATTAAATTCTCGAATGCCATAGTTGTATTTATTAAAATTAGACAATATATTTTTTCCTTTTTCTAAATCCTCTCTGAAAGAGAGAGTTTGTAACTTCTGAATTCTTATAGCTAATCTAAAATAATTTGTCGTAACAATTCCCC
>JBGYFE010000129.1:0-34580 GCA_041819925.1 Capnocytophaga sp. | reverse complement strand
CGTATTGAGCGTATCGAGCATCAGTCGCCCTTCAAACAAAACTACGTTTATAGATTTACTCACGCTTGATTTTTGCTTGTAAACTGAAATCGGAAAGAGATAACTGAGTAGTTTTTTTATCATTATTAAGATTCTCTTTTGGGCGTGTTATTGACCAATTTAGTTGTTTTTCCATCAAACACAGCATACGTAAAGTAATGAATCCAATCGCCTGTATTTATGTAAGTTGCATCATTCTCTAACGAAATTTCCATTGGCAAATGGCGATGCCCAAAAAGGAAATAGTCATAGTGTTTCACGGTTAATTTCCGCTTGCAATACTGCACCAACCATTCGTTATCTTCGCCCAAAAATTTCACATCATCATCGCCTGAAATAAGTTTATTTTTTACAGACAAATATTGCGCTAAACGTACGCCAATATCGGGGTGTAGCCAACCAAAAAGCCACTTGGCAAGTGGATTCGTAAACACTTTTTTCATTCGTTTATAGCCCTTGTCATTAGGGCCTAAACCGTCGCCGTGCCCCACCAAAAAACGTTTTCCGTTGCATTCAAACTCCAACGGTCTGTGAAAAACAAGAATATTGAGTTCTTTTTCAAAGTAGTTATTCATCCACAAATCGTGATTCCCAACAAAGAAAAAAATCGGAATGCCACCATCACGCAACTCGGCAAGTTTCCCTAACGTTCGCACAAATCCTTTCGGAACAACGGTTTTGTATTCAAACCAAAAGTCAAATAAATCACCCAACAAAAACAAAGCCCCCGCATCGGATTTTATGGTGTCAAGCCATTTAACAAACGCCAACTCGCGCTCACGACTTGCTACAAAATCAGGTGCTCCCAAGTGATTATCTGATGCGAAATATATTTTTTTGTTTGGTTCTAAATGTATGTTCAAAATATAATAATCAATTTCAATTGTTAGTTATCAAATAAATAAGGTCAAGCGCTTCCTATTTTACATCAAATCAACTAATTATCACTCGCAAACCATTCGGCATACGAACTTTCAGTTTCTTGTAAACGCAGTGAAAACAGCGAAACATTTTCGGGCAAGTGTTTTTTGATTCGTTCAGCGAAATCAACAACCAAATTTTCACTCGTGGGCTGGTAATCTACCAAAATGACGTGATGCCCCTTTGCTTTGAGTTCTTCCGCTAACGATGCGTGCGGCGAATGCGCATTGAAAATCATTCCGTGGTCAAACAAATTAATAATTTGCTCATTTACAATACGTTTTAAATCTCCAAAATCAATTACCATTCCGTGTTTGACATTTTCTGGGTCGTCAATAGGAGTTCCAATAACGGTTACGAGTAATTTATAACTATGTCCGTGCAAATTTTTGCATTTTCCGTCATAGCCGTAAAGAGCGTGTCCTGCCTCAAAATCGAATTTTTTAGTAATTCGTATGTTTGCCATATTTTTCAGAATTTAATTTCGAGCCGTAAAAGTAGGAAAAAAGACAAAAAGAACAAAAGTTCATTTGAAAAGATTTTATACGCATTCTATTTTACCCCTAATTTTGAAATTTAAATAACTTAAAGTAAAAATTTTCTTGATTTTTATAGGTTCTTTCCGTTGAAAATACTTATTTTTGCGACTATAAACTTATAGAAAAAAAATATGGCACTCGAAAACCAAATTTTTAAATTACACAAAGCAACCCGATTGAAACTTTTACATTATTTAGAAAATTTATCTCCCCAACAATTAGCAAAAATTCCTAACGGATTTCGCAACAACGTATTTTGGAATATTGCCCATTGCGTTGTTACTCAGCAACTTCTGTGCTATAAATTCAGTGGAAATACACCGTTGGTTGCTCCCGAATTCATAGAAAAATTCCGAAAAGGAACTGCTCCTGATGGGCACATTCCAACTCAGGAAGAGATAGAAACTCTCAAAAAATTGCTAATTTCTACTCAACAACAACTTCAAACAGATTACGAACAAGGATTTTTCAAACATTACGATACTTATATGACCAGCTACGGTTTTGAGCTTACGTCAATTGAAGATGCCATACATTTCAACAACACTCACGAAAGTATGCACTTGGGCGTTGTCATTACTTTGAATTATTTTTTGGATTTATAACACATAATGCGTAGGTTTGCCGCCTCATTAATTCTAAATTTTGAGAAATGTCACCAATATATAACCAATTATTAATTCCGTATTTGATTGCAATGCTACTCGCTATTGCTATGGGCGGAAGTGGAACAGCTCCTGCTTTTTCAGCAAGTTATGGAGCAAATGTAATCCGAAAAAGTTTAATTGCGGGAATTTTCGGAATAGCCGTTTTCTTGGGAGCTTTCATCGCGGGGAAAAACACAGCATCAACAATGGGAAGTGGTATTTTGTCTGCTAACTATATGACATTCTCCATCGTCTCGATTGCTCTGTTTTCAATGGCAATAACCCTTTTGGCATCGAACTTTGCAGGAATTCCGCAATCAACCAGCCAAGCTGCTGTGTTGGCGATTGCTGCTCCTGCCCTCTATTTCAATAAGTTAGATACAAGTAAATTGTTTTTTGAAATCATTCCTGCGTGGTTTTTTCTTCCAATTTTAGCATACTTTTTGGGGTATTTTGCCGGAAAATATATTTACAAACCAATGCGGCGTCGTGGACTTACAATGCAACGAGCTCAAAATGAAAATCTCAATCCGATTTGGAACACCATTTTGATTGTGATGTCAATTTATGTTTCCTTTGCTATTGGTTCAAATAACGTTGCCAATGCTTCAGGACCTATCACTTCAATGACCATCAACGAATTAGGACTCAAAAACGAAGATGACTTTATGGTGATTTTAATGCTCTCATCACTAATTGTTGCACCGTGTTTTGGTATTGGAAGTTCTTTATTCGGACATAAAATCGTAAAAAATACAGGTAAAGAAATTATTCTCTTCGGAAAATTTGAAGCCGTTATCATTGCTTTCATATCAGGAAGTTTACTCCTTTTAGCATCACTCACCAAGGGGATTCCTTCATCATTAGTGCAAGTGAATGTAGCCGCTATTTTAGGAATAGGTGTAGCCAAAATGGGACCTAAAAATATTTTTAGAAAAACTCAAGTAAAACGATTTTTTGCAATGTGGATGATTGCCCCCATTATTTCATTTCTGCTTTCTTTACTTTTGGTTTATTTAGCTGATATTTATGGTTTTATTCATATTCACTAACAACTTTACCCTCAAAAATAAAATATTTATGGTTTAAAATTTGCTATGATTTTATCGACGATTACTTGTGCCAACATTGCTTTGCTTTCTATCGTCCAGCCAGCAATATGAGGCGTAAGAATCACGTTGTCAGCTTCCAATAAATATTTAAATGCTTTCGGGAGATTTTCATCTGTAAAGAAATCTTCAAATGACGATTTTTCATATTCCAAAACATCTAATCCCGCACCTAATACCTTGCCCGATTGCAAAGCTGCCACCAAGTCAGTTGTAACCACACTTTTGCCTCGTGCTGTGTTCAAAAACCAAAATGAATTTGAAAAACGATTGATGAAATCTGCGTTTACCATCTTCATTGTTTGAGGTGTTTGAGGCGTATGCAGGCTCACCACTTCCGCTTCTTGAAAAAATGTTTCTAACGACACCTGCTGGGCGTTTTCATCACCTACATTGGGCTTTATGTCATAACAAATCACCTTGCAATCAAAACCTCGCAACTTCTTTGCAAATGATTTTCCCATATTGCCATAACCAATGATTCCCACCGTTTTATAATCCAACTCCGAGCCTCGATTTTCCTCACGTAGCCATTTGCCTTGTTCAATCTCTCTATTTGCTTTTTTAAACTTATTGAGCAGGGCCAAAAGCAGCCCCAAAGTGTGTTCACCTACTGCATTTCGATTGCCTTCGGGAGAAGAAATAAGCATAATCCCTTTACTTTCAGCAAATTCACAGTCTATATTTTCTAAACCTGCCCCTACTCTTCCGATAAATTTCAGGTTGGTTGCCTTTTCTAAAAACTCTCGGTCAATGGAAAATCTACTCCGAAGAATAATCCCATCATATTGCGCTATTTTATCTTGAATATCAACTTTGGAACTTGTGTAATCTTCATCGTTTTGGAAACCTTTTTCAGCAAGCTGAGCAATCATCAACGGATGATTTGTATCTAAATGAAGTATCTTCATAGTATTTCTAATTCTTTATTTTGTTTTTATATTTGTCATAACGCGCTACGTCCATTTCTTTATCAATAGGAACAGACTCATAAACAGCCTTGTAGAGGCTTTGGGCTGCAAACGGAGCATTCATTACTCCACGCGTCCCTAACCCATTTAAAATCCACATATTAGCATAGTCAGGATGTTTTCCCACTAACGGACGTCGGTCAGCCACAGTCGGACGAACGGCAGCCTCCTGCTCCGTGATTTCGTAATTACAGGAAATCAATTTTTCTAATTTTTCGATCAACTCAGCACGAGATTTTTCGGTAATGGTATCCGTCAAATCATCCCATTGATATGTAGAGCCAATTTTATAAATACCATCTCCCATAGGCAATATCACTCCATCACTTTTTACGATTTCATCTAATTGTAAATCAGGCGCATAAAATGTCAACGTTTCACCCTTACAAGGTTTCATTGGCAGATAATTAAAAAATGGATTTTTAGTAACTCCATAGCCCTCACAAAAAACAATATTCTTTGCTAAAACAGTTTGATAACAAATTACATTCTCTTCCACTTTCAATTGATTATAATCAAATGTTCTATGATAAAAAACTCCTTCATCTTGCCAACGATTAATACTTTCTTGCAAGTAGGTTTTCACATCTAAACGCCCCGTCTGCAATACTTTTCCCAAACCAAAGGGTGCAGCAATATACGAATTAATACTCGCAATTATATTAGGACTTAGATATACCGAAAGTACTTGTTTATCAGAAGCGTGAAACCAGTTATTTTGTTCTTCCACCGAAATAAGTTTTCTGAGAATAGGAATTTCAATCTTTATTTTTGCGTTTATTTTGGTTTCAATTTCATCATAAAAAGAATGCAGAAGTTTCATCTGCTCATTGGCTTTCCAAACGGGTGTAAATCGCTTTAAAACCACAGGGTTATAAATTCCTCCTGCCACCAAACTCGCTATTTGGGAATGGTTGCTGATAATACAAAATGATTTTTGATACTTTTCTAAAAAATTGGCAAAAGAAATCCCTGCCAACCCTGCACCTACAATAATAAAATCGAACATACAAAAATTTTATTTATTAAAATTTCACAATGCAAAAACTGTTTTAAAAACGGCATCGTTTTTAAAACAGTTCTATCAAAATATTTCTGTGAATTTAAATTAGTTCGCCCACATATCTTGCTCCTTATTTCGGATAGATTCTTTAATTTTATCCGATTCTAAAAGTTGGAAAAGCGAGTTATCAGGCAAATAGTCTTTGATTGGCCTATCACCATAGACATTAGCCTCCTTATAAATCACGGAACTAAACAATCTCGCATTCAGCAAATGGTCAAAGGACATTGGTTTGGCATTATTCTTTCTATTAAAAGTCTTTGCTTCGTGCAAAACCTCACGTGCTTGTGGATAAAACACCCAAAACAATTCAACCAAAGCAGAACCTGTTGCATCGTCCGCATCAATAAAACTCACATCCGGAGCTACTGGTGCAATTGCTAATAAACGATATTTCAATTCTCCTTGGCGCTTATCAAAATACCAAAGCCCTCTTATGCGATACTGAGCTATATCCGCTGCCTCTAAATTTCGTCGTGTAACATACTCTGGCGAAAGAGACTCTCCTGCATTCAACTGATCATATCCCGCAGAAAGTGTATCAATCTTAGACAACGAAGCACTCAAATCATTAAATGTTCTTTTCTCCGTAAAATATGAGTCAACATAAACATCTTTCAACTTTCCATTTTTGATATTTTTCAACAAAACATCAAATAAAGAACGACGATAAGAATCAACATCTAAAGTATCTGTCGGAAAAAGCAGCGGAAAATTCATTCTTTCATTTAAATCAATTATTTCCCACACTTCAACAGACCAAAGAATGTCTCTGTCATCTACATATCCGTAAGGTAAAGGCTTGTCATTATCTGCCTCAATTTGAGCTTCACTTTTCTCCCCAATCTCACTCACTTCTCTTGCATTCAAAAGATTGAACTGTGCAGAAGACTGTTGGAAGGCAAAAACGGCAAAAACCAATAAGCCCACACTTTTCCAATTAAACATAGTCATATTTTTAGTTTGTTATCTCTACTGAAATAGGAGCAACTTTTGGCAGGTGATAGCTCGAATTTCCTTCTATTTCTGCCGAAATATCGAAGATTTGAATAATATCACCTCGTTTTGCTCTATTTAAAACAGATTTCGCTTGCTCGTTCATTCGTCCTCCATTCACCTGAACACTTGGCTGTCCTGGAACAGAAACTTTAAATGATTTTACACGAACTTTCAAGTCAAAATCGAAATCTTCCATTGCAGCCTCAATAGGAACCACCGCCAAGTTTGCTTTTGGTAACTTAACACTTCCTATCTCGCCAGCTATTCTTGCAACAGGGCGAGGCAAGTTTTTAATTCTGAACTGACGTGAAGAAGAGAATTTTTGTCCATCAATTTCTCCCGTAACATTAATTGTAACATCACGCCCTTGCCCTGGTCTCATCACATAACTTGTACCTGATCTCTTAGATAATCCTGGCGCAGATGCCGAAATTTTATTATCAGGCACTCCCGGCATTGAAATGGTTATTGGGTTATCAACACCACGATAAACCACATTCATCTTGTCAGCTGAAATCACTGCTGAATTTGGTTTTGGAATAGTTGAAAAAGTTTGGTCAACAGGCACCGAAATACGTTTTCCATCTTGGTCAAAATGCAAGTTACCCGTGATTTTATGTTCTCCTGCATTTCCAGCTCCCACTTTCAACTTTACTCTTCCATCTTGAATTTCAAACTCAGATGAAGATAACTTTCTACCATCCAACGACAACTCCACCTCATTCGGACGAGTCGAAGCATCTTTTCTTCCCAAAACAATCGCTCCATCAAAAGTTTCTCCTTGATAATAAGCCCCTTTTCCTTGTTCAAGCAATGTAGTGTAATTCGTCATCGAAATCTGTGACTTCAAACTTCCTTTCAAAGCCTGAGCGTAGAACGCTTGTTCTGTGGTACGTACATCAGATTGCATCATCGAAAACTTAGCAAGCGATGCCACATACGGAAACCCTTCAAAATTGTAATTCAACCATTTTTGTGTTGTTCCATCTTGCTTTTTCTGATCAGCTGTAGTGAAATCTGCGTTTATTTTTTCAATCAAATCAGCAAAATTTGGATCATTGCCTATGATAGACAATATTTGTTCCTTGTATTCGTTAATTGCGTTTACAAACTCCTGCCCTACCTGATTATAGCCTTCTCCTTTGAAAAACAAACCATCGGTATATTCTGACTTATCCATTGCCTGATAATCAATATTACCCTGTCCTGAAGGATCTATCTCCTTGTTTAATCCATCTTTCAATGATTGAATATAGTTATAGAACTCATCAGACACAGCCTTAATCTGCTTTGATTTTTCGAAGATTTCTCCATACTGCTCCTGATTTTCGTCTTTATTTTTTTGCAAGGCATCAATCGCATTAATGTTGTCTTCGTTTGCTTTTCTATTTGACGCTTCAAACTTTTCATTGACCAATCCAAACGCATTCAGCACCTCTTTACCCATATTCAACGCAAGCATCGCGATAAAGACCAAATACATAAGGTTGATCATCCTCTGTCTGGGACTTAACTTTCCTCCTGCCATAGTATTTACTTTTTAATTAAGTTAATAAAAAACTATAATAAATTATTTACCCATAGCAGATAACATTCCTCCATAAACTGTGTTCAGAGATTTCAAGTTGTTTTTGAATGACAACATCTGTTCATTTAATGAGTTTAAGTTATCAACAACACCTGCTTGTGCAGTAACCTGATTTTCTGTTCTTTCTAATTGTAATTTGTAAAGACTGTTTAACGATTCCAAGTGAGTTGCTGCCAATGAGAGTTCCTCACCATATTTGTGAGTTGCTGCCATTGAATCTGCCACAGGAGCAATTTCTTTCGCAGCTCCTGCAAAGTTTTCAATAGATTTTCCTAATGAACGCATCAAATTAGCATCAACTTTTGCCTCAGCCAAGATTCCGTCAAGTTTTTCGGAAAGAGACTCTTTAAGAAGTTTATCCTCTTGTGCAGGCGCTGCTTTTGCAAAATTTTGACGAGCTACCCCTCCTGCCAACTCAGGATAAACTAACGACCAATCATATTCTTCCTCAACTGGCTCAAATGCCGCAATGAAAAAGATAATCGCCTCTGTTATCAACCCCACTGCCAATAGAACCGTCCCGTTGAGAGGTCCCAAACTCCAGTGTGTTAACTTAAACAATGCACCAAGAATTACGATTGATGCTCCAATACTGTAAACTGCGTTAAAGATTTTTTTTCTTCCTGTATTCCCTTTTGCCATAAGATAAGTATTTAAATGTTGTTTTTAATTATGTTTTGTTTACTCTTTTTATTTCATTAGAAATTTTATTACCTAAAACCCCTTGCGGTTTTACCTTCTTGTGATTCACTTATACCCATAAAATCTTGTACAGTTCTGAATCCTATGTAACTACGAGCCGAGTCTTGATACTCGAAATCACGTGTATTCACTTGAAGCATATAGGCAACATCTTTCCAAGACCCTCCACGGATAACTTTCCGTTTGTTCTTCTCATCAATAACACTCGGATTCATTGTCGACATATACTCATAAGAATTAGGGTCATAGGAAGTATTCGTCCACTCCGAAACATTTCCTGCCATATTGTACAAGTTGTATCCATTTGGCTCGTATGATTTCGCCTCGACTGTGTATAATGCGTTATCAGAAGCATAATCCCCACGCAAAGGCTTGAAGTTTGCTAAGAAACAACCTCTATCATCAGTAATATAAGGTCCTCCCCACGGATAAGTTCCTCCTTCAAGTCCCCCACGCGCAGCGTATTCCCACTCTGATTCAATTGGCAAACGAAACGCATTTACTTGGTCACTTCCTTTCATTTTTTGATAAGAGTTCTTATTCAATGTTCTCCATTCACAAAATGCTTTTGCCTGAATCCAACTCACACCCACTACTGGGTACTCACCATAAGCCTCGTGCCAAAAATAATCATTATGCATAGGCTCATTGTATGAGTAATTAAAATCACGAATCCAAACAGTAGTATCGGGATAAACTTTCACTAACTCCTCCTTGATAAAATCTTTTCTATTTCCTTTTGCGCGAGCAGCTTTTTCCATATCCAACCATTGGTATTTGAAAACAAACTTCTCAACATCCATAATGCGTTTGCCATTATAAGATTGTTCCTCTGGTAAATACATTTGATCCATTACCTCTGAATAATATTCATCAGGAAATTTCTTTGTATCCCAAATCAACTCTACTTTTTTGTTAAGTCTGCGACTGCGTTCATCACCATAGGTATTCTGCAAATACTGCTCATAAGGAGTTAAATTCTCAGAATTTGCATCTAAGTAAGCATATTCGCCCACTCCCCCACTTCCTGACTGACCACCTGTTTGGTCTGCCAACTCGGCGAGATTCGTTCTGATGATAGAATCACGCACCCAATTCACAAACTGACGGTATTCACTGTTTGTAATCTCGGTTTCGTCCATATAAAACGACCCCACACTAACCGTTTTTACAGGAGCATTCATACTCCCTGCTTTGTCATCATCGGAGCTTCCCATAATAAAAGAACCGCTTGGAATGAGTGCCATTCCGTAAGGTTTAGGCTGTTTCCAACTTTTCCCCTTCACTCCCACAAGTTCTCCTTTGTTATCTCCACCACGACCGCAAGCGTAAACTACAACAAGCATCAGTAGCATTACAAATATTTTTCTTGCCATAAACATTGTTTAAATTCACATTATTTCAGGCTGCAAACGTATATAATTATTTTCAAATCTGCAACTGAGTTTCCTTTAATTTTATCAAAGAGGAATTAAGTTTAACACTAATTTTGGAATTCTTTAATACCAAAAACGGTAATATGTAAAAAAAACCAAACAAAAGGATAATCCTCGATTTTATTTTTTAACAAAACATTATTTTTATCAACAACCACAAATTGGCAAAAAAGAATGTTCTGTAACCAGAAAAATAACCTCTCCTCCCTCTGTTTCTTCTTTGTTTACACTCAAACAATTTTCCTTTCTATGCTATTTCAATTCTTTCACTCCCATATTCCATAAGATAAACGACTGCATATCAGCTGCTTGGTCTATCATTTTGCTAACAGGAGTTCCTGCGCCGTGTCCTGCATTAGTTTCAATACGAATCAACACAGGATTGTTTCCGCTTTGTTTGCTTTGCAATTCCGCAGCAAATTTGTAGCTGTGTGCAGGCACTACACGGTCGTCGTGGTCACCCGTAGTTACCATTGTAGCAGGATATTGTACGCCTTCTTTTACATTATGCACGGGCGAATATGCTTTCAAATATGCAAACATTTCTTGGCTATCGGCAGCCGTTCCGTAATCATACGCCCAACCTGCTCCTGCTGTGAAGGTATGATAACGTAACATATCCAACACTCCTACTGCTGGCAATGCCACTTTTATCAAATCGGGGCGTTGTGTCATTGTTGCTCCAACAAGTAAGCCTCCGTTAGAGCCTCCGTGTATTGCCAAAAAGTCTGATGAAGTATATTTTTCAGCAATTAAATATGCTGCAGCAGCAATAAAATCATCAAAAACATTTTGCTTTTGCATCTTTGTTCCTGCATCGTGCCATTTTTTTCCGTATTCGCCACCTCCGCGAAGGTTGGCAACAGCATAAACACCTCCATTTTCAAGCCATACGGCATTTGAAATGCTGAAAGAAGGCGTCAAACTGATGTTAAAACCTCCATAACCATATAATATGGTAGGATTTTTTCCGTCTAATTTCGTTCCTTTTTTATATGTAATAATCATAGGAACTTTTGTGCCGTCTTTTGAAGTGTAAAATACTTGCTTTGATTCATAATTATTGGAATTGAAATCTATTTTAGGCTCCCAATACAGGTCGTACTTGCCCGAAGCTAAATCCATTCTGTAGATTTTTCCTGGCGTATTGTAATTGGTAAACGAAAAATAGGTTTCTTTTTCTTCTTTCTTACTTGAAAAGCCTGCTGCTGAACCTACGCCTGGTAATTCCACCTCACGGACAAGTTTTCCGTCAAAGTCATATTGTTTCACTTTTGAAACCGCATCAACGATGTATCTTGCAAAAATGTAATCTCCTGCCAATGAAACCGATAATACATTTTCTGTTTCAGGAATTACGTCTTTCCAATTTTCAGGTTTTGGATTAGAGGCATCAACACTCACCAAGCGCTTGTTTGGAGTATTCAAGTTGGTCAATAAGTAGAATTTAGAACCCTTATTATCAATCACTTGTGTGTCATTTTCAAAATTATCCGTGATGGTGATAAAATCTGAATTTGGTTTACGCAAATCTTTGAAAAACAACTTGTTACCAGAAGTAGAATTTGCTCCCGAAATGAATAGATAATTTCTATCATCAGAAACATAACCCGAAACGTAACGATATTTTTGCTCTGGAATTCCTCCGAAAATGAGTTTATCTTCCTTCTGAGGTGTGTTCAATTTATGATAATAGAGTTTATGCGTATCGGTTTTTGCTGATAACTCGCTTCCTTTGGGTTTGTCGTAGCTTGAATAGTAAAACCCTTCGTTGCCATTCCACGATGCACCGCTAAACTTAATGTCAACAAGTGTGTCGCCAACAATTTCCTTGTTTTCGGTTTTAATTACGATGAGTTTGCGCCAATCACTTCCGCCTTCGGAAATCAGATAGGCAAGTAAAGAACCGTCTTCTGAAAAACTGAGCCCTCCCAAAGAGGTTGTTCCGTCTTTTGAAAATTCATTCGGATTCAAAAAAACTTCTTCTTTTCCGTCCTTGTCCTTGCGATAAAGCACGCTTTGATTTTGCAATCCGTCGTTCTTATAATAGTAGGTGTAATTTCCTTCTTTAAAAGGTGAACCTATTTTTTCGTAGTTCCAAATTTTCTCTAATTGTTTTCGGATTTTTTCTCGATATGGAATTTTGTTCAAATACCCGAAAGTAACTTCATTTTGGGCTTTTACCCAATTGGCAGTTTCTTCACTGCGGTCATCTTCAAGCCAACGGTAAGGGTCTTTCACTTCCGTTCCGAAATAAACATCTACCGAATCCACTTTTTTAGTTTCGGGATAGGTGATTTTCTCCTGAGTTTGCTGTTTTTGCGGTTGGTCGCAGGCAATAGCCAAAAGCAAACAACCCAGCGGAATTATTTTCTTTTGCATATTTATTTGTAATTAGTTTATTGTATAATTATTTAAAAATCAATCTATTATCGTATTTGGTGAAGTAACGCACTGATCGCATATCCAGAAAATTTTTATTTCATTTCCAGAATTTTTTCCGTTATTTCGTGTATTTCCTTTGAATGTATTGTTTTTAAATTCAACTTTACTTATCTGAATCGTTGTTTTACTTCCTATGAGACAACCCGCCCAATCACGATTGTCTGTAAACTGATTATTTTCTATAATAACATCAGAAACAGAAACATTATTAATTGTTGAGGAAATCAAAAGACCATATTTTTCATTGCTATTGAAAACACAATTTTTAATTGTAACATTCCTCACTTTGTCTCCTTCATTGGGTTCAATATCAATTCCTGCTTGCGGAGCCGTTCCTCCTGTGTGTGAAAATTCACTATCCGTAACAACCATTCCATCAACAGCGGTGACGGACATTCCTTGTCGGCGATTATTGATTGATTTTACGTTTTTGATGGTAATGTTTTGACTCGCATTTCTGCTTTTCCCCACATAAATGCCATCACCCCAGCAATCTTTCACCACGACATCTTCAACGGTAATATTCCTTCCTTCATAAATTCCGATGCCCATTCCCCATTCGCCCTCTATGCCTCTATGCAAATAGCGCTCTCCCTGAATGTTCCCGCCAATGATTTTCACATTTTCTACATTTCTGATTTGCAACACATTGTATATCCCTTTATCATTTGGCGAGACTACCAAATAGGCTTCAGAGTCCATTCGTAGGGTAATGCTATCTTTGAGCATCACAGTTTTCACTGCATCAATGATGTAGCGCCCATTAGGAACAAGAACAGTACCTCCTCCCTTTTTGAAAGCGGCATCAATAGCACTCTGAAATGCGTGAGTATCATCAACACCATCGTTCGCCACAGCACCAAAATCAGCCACCCACACAGCACCAAGTTCATCAACCCCAAAAGGACGCTCAATATCTTTTTTCGCACAGCCCATCACAAGAACAAGACATAGAAACGTCAGATGTGTTGTTCTTTGATGATAATACTTTCGCAAGAATGACATAGGATTATTTTTTTGTGCCGAAAGGTATCATTTTTTTTGAAAAAAAACAAAAAAGAGTTAGAAAAAATATTTTTTATGAATTAGATATACTTAGATTCACAGCTTTTTTAATCTCTAATAAAATTTCAATTCTTATTCGTTTACACTGTCTTATACTACAAATCAAAACACTTTTAAAATAAAAAAAGCAGGTATAAACCTGCCTTCTTTTTAGTTAGTGAAAGAAATAATAAATTACTTGTCGATTGACCCAACAACGCGTTTCATAAAGCTGTTGAGTGCTTCTTTTTGGGGAGTTCCTTGTTTAATCATTGTATCAACTTCCACTGCCCCGTAAAAGTTTGAGAGCAATTCACCAATTACGTCCAATTCCTCATCTTTCAAATTCTCACACTCAATTAAATTTTCAAGCGTTTCGATGGTTTCATTAACGTAATCTTGGTCGTTTTTCTCAATGAATTGCACAATGTGCTTAATTAGCGGTAATCTCATCGATAAATTGTTTTAAAGATTCTGCTTTATTGGTTTGAATTTGATTTACCAATGCACCGTTTTTGAAAGCGGCGAAAGTTGGTAAGTTATCCACTTTTGCTAATTGACGAGACTGCGGGAATTGCTCTGCATCAACATAGAAAAATTTAGCAGCAGGCGTTTCAGAAGCGTATTTTTTAAATTTAGGCTTCATTATTTTGCAGTTTCCGCACCAACCAGCGCCATACTGAACGAAAACCAATCCGTTTGAGGCAACTACTTCTTGCAGATTATCTTGCGTTAATTCTTCCATAATTAGTGTGATTTTAAATATTGAGCAACTCCATCACGATTTGCGTTCATCGCATCTTTTCCTTCTTCCCAGTTGGCAGGACAAACCTCTCCGTGTTGTTGTACGTGCGTATAAGCATCTACCAAACGAAGATATTCTTTTACGTTACGTCCCAAAGGCATATCATTCACACTTTCGTGGAATACTTTTCCTTCCTCATCAATCAAATATGTAGCACGATATGTTACATCATCTCCTTCTTGAAGATATGATTCAGCCACTTCATCATAGATTTCTCTTGAATCCAAAATACCCAAAGTGCGTGCCAAGTTACGATTTGAATCTGCTAAAATTGGATACGTAACTCCTTCAATACCACCATTGTCCTTTGGAGTATTCAACCACGCAAAGTGAACTTCGGCAGTATCACACGATGCTCCGATTACGGTTACATTTCTTTTTTCAAATTCGGTCAAAGCCTCTTGAAAAGCGTGCAACTCTGTCGGACAAACAAAAGTGAAATCTTTTGGATACCAGAACAAAAGAACTTTCTTTTTATTGTTTACGGCTTCTGCATATACGTTGATTTTAAACGTATCTCCCAATTCGCTCATAGCGTTTACATCAAAATTTGGGAATTTTTTTCCTACGAATGACATATATTTTTCTTTTTTGATTTCTTCTGGTGCAAAAGTAGGCTTTTTTTTACAGGTTCATTCTCTTTTTTGATTGAAATGTTTTATATCAAAATAAATTTTGCTTATAGACCAGAAGGAATATGCCAAACATCATTTGCTTTTTTCTTTTTTTCTTTTACCTTTGCCAAAAAACGATGAAAATAAATACTTTTTTTGGTTCTTTTTTGCGCTATTTTCTGCAAGGAATTTTAATCATAGGACCATTAAGCACCACCATTTGGATTATATGGGCTATCTTTTCAAGCGTAGACAACCTCATTCCTGACATTTCAAAAAAATATCCGGGTGCGGTTTTTTTAATTCTTTTTTTAGGGACAACTTTCATAGGCTTTATTGGCAGTAAATTCTTTTTAGGAAGGCTATTAGTCAGCGGATTAGACTATCTTTTGGAGCGAACGCCAGGCATCAAGTTCATTTATTCTTCTATTAAAGATGTGCTTACTTCATTTGTAGGTGATAATCGAAAATTTAACAATCCCGTTTGGGTAAAAGTGCAAGAAAATCCTGAAATATGGCGCATCGGATTTCTTACACAAGAAAATATGGATTTTACCAATATGGAAGGAATGGTAAGTATTTATCTTCCTCATTCTTACGCAGTTTCAGGTTGGGTAATTGTAACAGCAGCTGAAAACATCAAACCTGCTGAAGGGCTTTCTGCTCATAAAGCAATGGAATTTGCCCTCAGCGGTGGAATGATAGGACATACAAAAGGGTCTTAATTTTTTGTTATATCCTAAAAAAATCATTACTTTTGCCTCCCTGAGATAAATTTTCAAATAGGAATTAAGGCTTAAAAATATGTTTTTTGAAATATTCTTATGCCCGTATATCTCAAATACATTAAAAAATACGCTAATTAACACATCTTCAAATACGATATTATGAATACTATTGACATTTTAATTATTGCTCTTTACATTGTTTTGACCATCGGAGTCGGAATTTGGACATCTAAAAGAGCTTCCAAAGGATTAGATTCTTATTTTTTGGGAGGCAATTCCATAAAATGGTACTATTTAGGATTGAGCAACGGTTCGGGAATGTTTGACGTAGCAGGAACTGCGTGGATGGTGGGAATTCTATTTCTTTATGGTGTAAAAAGTTTTATGTTTATGTGGATTTGGCCTATTTGGAATCAAATCTTTGTAATGGTTTTTCTCGCTGCTTGGATTCGTCGCTCAAACATAATGACAGGCTCTGAATGGATTTTGACACGTTTCGGAAACGACCGCGCAGGAAGAGCATCACATTTGATTATTGCCATCTTTGCTATCATCACCTCCGTAGGCTTTATCGCCTATTTCTTTGAAGGCGTAGGAAAATTTATGACTATTATTCTCCCTTGGGATATGACCTTTGCAGTGGGAAATTCAGTACTTCTAACCTCAGAACAAACCTATGCTCTCATTGTTATCTTACTTACAACTATTTACACCATCAAGGGAGGAATGTTTTCAGTAGTAGCAACAGAGGTTTTGCAATACGGCATTATGGTTTTGGCAGGAATTCTCATCGCTGCCTATGCCTTTTTCACCATCAGTGACGCCGAAATCACAGCCATCATTCCTCAGGAATGGAAAAACATCTTCTTTGGAAAAGAACTAACTCCGTTTTGGGAAGGAAAATATGCAGCCTTCAATGAATTGATTGATACACAAGGATATAAAATGTTTGGAGCTTTCATCGGAATGTCTCTCTTGAAAGGATTTTTTGCCAGTGTTGCAGGACCTACACCGAGCTACGATATGCAGCGTATTCTTTCTACAAGAAACGTCAAGGAAGCCTCTTATATGAGTGGTTTTACAAATCTTATTTTGTTTATCCCTCGTTATTTGCTCATCGGTGGCGTAGTAGTGATTGCTTTGGTTCATATTGCTCCCGAAATGACAAACGGCATAACTACAAATGATTTGGAAACCATCTTACCAAAAGTGGTAAATTTCCATATTCCTGTGGGTATCAAAGGGTTACTTTTAGCAGGTTTGTTAGCTGCATTTATGTCTACTTTTTCAGCATTCGTAAATTCAGGACCAGCATACATAGTCAATGATATTTATAAAAAATATTTCAAACCTGAAGCTTCTGCCAAACACTATATTTTTGCCTCATATTGGGCTTCATTCGGGATTGTTATTTTGGGAGTGATTATGGGCTTTTTTGCAGAATCTATCAACGCTATTACCCTTTGGATAACCAGTGCTTTATATGGCGGATATGTCGCAGCGAACTTTTTAAAATGGGTTTGGTGGCGATTCAACGGCTGGGGTTACTTTTGGGGAATGTTAGCAGGACTTGTAATAGCCACTTTACAGTTCGTGTTAGATATCAACAAGGAAAGTTTTACACAAGGAACGTGGCTTTACGATTTAGCACATATTCCGCCAATTTATTTGTTTCCAATTTTCTTCATATTTTCATTATTAGGTTGTTTATTAGGAACTTACCTATCAAAACCTACGGAAATGAACGTATTGGTGAATTTCTACAAAAATATTCGTCCGTGGGGCTGGTGGCATCCTGTGTATCTAACACTGCGACAAGAAGACCCAACCGTTCGTAAAAATCACGATTTTTGGAAAGATATGGGCAATTGTGCCATCGGTATTATATGGCAATCAAGCCAAATTCTTATACCAATTTTCTTGCTCATTCGTGATTACCCAAAAATGTGGTGGTCATTAGGCATTTTCATCATCACTACTGCTATTTTGAAGTTCACGTGGTTAGATGTTGTTCAGAAATATAAAGATTGATTTAGTGCTATTATATATGAAAAAGGCTGCCTTTCCAGACAGCCTTTTTTGCTTACAAAATTTTCTTCTTACACCATATTTTACTTAAATCATACCCGTTTTTCCGCTTCAATTAAAAATCTGTTCTAATATTTTTAGAGTAATTAAATATGTAGGTTTTACGCCTGTTGTTCCCAAACCTCCTGATGCCAAAGTGCTTCCTGTTTCCAGCGGATTATCCGAAGCATAGTAAGCATACCGAACTTTGACATCTTCACGAATACTTTTACGTATTTTTGATGCTGCCTGAATAGCTTTTTGATAGTGAACACCTTCCATTTCGAGCCCCACAGCATTCCAAGTTGAATGGAAAAAATATTTTAGTACATCTTTATTTTGCAAAGACGTTCCTAAAACCGTAATCATTGCTCCTTCAAAAACACGCAAGCCATTACCTTCAAAATCAGCTTTGGTAAGTTCGTTTTTAAATGGATAGTTATCAGCCGTTCCTTCAAACACGTGCGAAGTTGGAATCATCAAATCGCCTTTTTCACCTTCCAAAATACCCGCTTTACCCATTATGGAAACCGAATGTACATTCATAAAATACGTTTTATGCCCTTTGTGGTAAGGTTTTAAAAGTTCATCAATAGTTTCGTAGGCTTGCTCGCCAAAGGCATAATCCATCACAAAAATAACAGGTTTTTCAGAAGTTTTGATGTTGTATGGCGTGTTTGTCAAATCAATTTTCTCGGTGTCAAATATCTGAACATCAATGTTTGTACCCGATGTATCATCAATGGAAATCATTCCGTTGTTGTGTGCATAATCCTTTACTTTTTTCCGAAGTTCTTCATTTTCAGATTTGCTCAACATTTCAAAAACTTCCATTGTTTTTTTACCTTTGATTTCGTCTTTAAGTGCCTTTTCAGCAAAGAGCGAATTCATCACGCTGTGCATATTGGCACTGATGATGTGTAGCGGTCGTTCTATCAATCCGTTTTTGAGTAACACTTTTTTGATGTGGTCAGCCCAAATTTCTCCGTGCAAGTGATGTCCCAAACGTTCGCGAAGTACTGTGCTGAACGTAATGACACGTTTGTCATCATCAATAATTTCATTCAAAGCAAGTTTGCCCAGCCAGTACACTACGTGAATGAATCGTTCAGGTTGTGAAGGTGTAGCGAAAGCGGTGTGAACTTCAAGAATTTCTTCAAAAGTACGTCCTAAAATATTTCCTATGTGAATGAATGCAATTTCTCTATCGGCTTGCGTAAGTTTATTTTTGGCAACAATTTGCTCCAATTTTTCCCAATCGCGGGAAACACCACCACTTTCTTCAATTAAAACATTGCGCGCAATTTTGTGCGATTCAATAAATAGGAATGTCAAATGCGTAAGTGCATCATAAATATCAGACCGACCGCGTGTAATTTCAATATTCATTTGCTGATTGTCAATACGATAGCAGTTTCTGCGTCGTTTTGGTGGAATAATCGGCTTGAAATGTGATTTACGGTATCCTTCGTCAGAAATCAAATTGATATATTTACATTGTTCAATGCCCTCAGGAAGGCGGTCAAGAACGTAAATAAGCCCATTCAATTCTGCTTTATTTTCGGCTATGGTGCCGTATATTTCGGGACGCAAAAGCAATAATGACTCGCGCAATGCCTCGCCCGAAACTCCCATTGGTTTATAAAATCCACGTGAAAACAAGTGGCGCATTGTTACGTACATACGCTCAATAGCGCTGGTTGACTCTTGGGCTCTGCTTCTTTCTTTTATCTTCATTTTTATTATTTTTATTTTTTGTAAGGGCTATATTATTGTGTTTCAAGACTGTGTTTTTCTACTTGCGAAATTGTGTCAGCATTCCAAACAATAGTTTTTACAAACGGACGCTCACGAAAAGGGCATTCAAGTTTGCATATTTCACAAGAAAAAGGCTTACAATAATCCATATGGAAATTAAATTCAACGCTTCTGTCTGTATTTTTGAGCAAAAGCCGAATGGCTTCTTCCATTTCTTTATGTGCTTGACGCAGAGAATAATAATAAGGCAAAGTAATGTGTGCATCGATGTGCAAATGTGCTCCAAATTGTTGCACTTTCATATTGTGAATGTCTATCCATTCGGCGTGTCGTGAACTTTGTAATACTTTTACTATTTCTGTCAGCAAAGGTTCGTCTTTTTCGTCCATAATTCCTTTAAGGGCTTTACGCACGATTTTGCAACCTACCACGATGATATACGTTCCGAAAAATAGCGCAACCACCACATCTAACCACACCCAACCTGTGAAATAAACCAACACTAAACTGACCATCACACCCACAGTGGAGAGCGTATCACTTTGCAGATGTTTGCCTGAACTCATCAACACCAAAGAATTTTCCCTCTTTCCTTTTTGATAAGAGATATATCCCATTATGAAATTCGTTACCGCTGTACCCCCCACGATGGCAATCCCCCAATCTAATTGATTGAGTTTCACACCTTCAATAAGTGAATCAACTGATTCAATGATGATAACAACTCCTGCAACAGCTATTAAAATTCCCTCAATGCCCGAAGTAACAAACTCTACTTTTCCGTGTCCGTATGGGTGGTCATTGTCACGAGGTTTGGCAGCTAAATAAAGTGCGTACAACCCCATAAAAGCCGAAATGATATTCACAATGCTTTCCATTGCATCAGAAAACACTGCATCAGAATTGGTTAACTGCCACGCTATCAACTTACCAATAAATAGAACCACACCTACAAAGGCTACGGTTTTTTGGAAAGAAAAAGTCTTCTGCATTGATTAAATTTCGTGATTGTGTCTTATATTTTGTTACGTTCTAAAAAACTTGTCAAGACTTCACTAATAGACATTCAAAAACCTACTATCCACCTCAGCGGTTTCTAACAAAAAATTATGCATTTCATAATTTCGGATAAAGGGCGGCAATTTTTCACTTCCTGGTCCGTACATCGCTAACTCCACATAATCAGACGAGTGATCCATACTTATCCACCCCACAGATGTGTGCGCTTTTTGAATTTCTGCTAACAAGCGATATGGCAAATTTCTGTGATTATACAACCCTTCCTCTTTCTCTCTGTTTTGGTAATATGACTGTATGTCTTCGGCTTGGTCATCGGTAAGTAGCATATTACCAAAATTTTCTGCAAAAAATTCTTTGATAAAACTTGTAGAACTATTCGGTTGGATATTTTTCAAAACCCACTCGTTCGTATGTTTGAAATTTTGTAAATTGTCTAAATTTTGATTGCAATTTTTTCCGTAAATAATTCCTGGATTAGCATTGCCGTGGTCGGTAGTTATTACCACAAGTGTATTTTTGTCTTGTTTTGCAAATTCCAATGCAACTCCTACTGCTTCATCAAAAGCTAACTGGTCAAAAAGCAACGCTCCGATGTCATTTCCGTGGGCTGCCCAATCTACTTTTCCGCCTTCCACTTGCAACACAAAGCCGCCTTTATGTTCTCTCATTTGGTCAATAGCTTTGGCTGTCATTTGTGCCAAAGTAGGACAATTTTGCAAGTTTTCATCATTCTTAAAATCAAGAGAATAAGGCAAACCCTCATCATCAAAAACGCCTAAAAGAGGTTTGTTTTTAGGAGCGTTTTGCATTTGATTTTTATCCCGAACTACGGTAAATCCACTATTTATGAATTCTTCATAAAGATTTCGCTTATCTTTCCGTTTTTCTGCGTTGAAATATTTATCGCCTCCGCCCATCATCACATCGAATCGCAACTGCAAATATTTTTCAGCTATTTCAGGCTGTGCGTTCCGAGCCTTACTATTTACGCAAAAACCCGCCGGCGTAGCGTGCGTTATAGGCACAGTGGTTACGCAACCTACTTTTTTTCCAGCTTTTTTAAGTTTTTGTAAAATAGGCGTATATTCCTCACCATTTGCACCAATATTCAACCTTCCGTTAGGAACACGATAACCACCTCCCCAAGACGAACTTGCTGCGGCTGAATCAGTTACAATCGAATTCAACGATTGCATATCCATAAAAGCCTTTGTTGCCAAATTTTGCTCATAGAGGTTTATCCAATTTGTTGGTTTGCCCAAAATACGACGAGAATACACGTCAGACATAGCAAGTGTGCCTGAACTCATTCCATCGCTGACCATAAAAATAATGTTTTTGGCTTTTTTGCCCTTGAACTCTTCTTTGGCAATGTTTGCTCTTAAATCAAATGGAGAAATGAACAAACCTCCTAATGCTGCCAACGCACCTTGTTTGAAAAATGACCTTCTTTTCATAACTTATTTTTTAGTATTCCATTCATAAACAATTATTTATATAAAAGTTTTTGAAAATGGAAAAATGTAGTATTTGTTTGATTTTTTTTGAAAAATCGGTTGCGAAAGGTACGGATATTTTTTTAAAAGGAAAAATAATAAAATCTTAAATTATTGTTTATTTTTGCGAAAGGATTTGATATTCTAAACAAATTCGTCTTTGAAAAAACAATGAAAATCAGGTTTTGATGCCAAAAGAGCGTTTCATAATATGCGCGGTTTAGGAAATTACAGCCGTGATTTAATCCGTATTTTGCAGAAGCAGAAAGTTGCTGATTTGTATCTTTTTAATCCTAAACCCAAAGCATTTTCGGACATTAAAATTGACACCCAAACACACGTAATCACCTCTAAATCATTCTTTTGAAAAAAATTAAAAATCTTTGGAGGACACTCAAAATCAGTGAATTATCAAAAAAGAGCAATTAGATGTTTATCACGGACTTTCTGGTGAAATTCCATTGGGATTTTTACAAAAATACGTACACCATTGTAACCATTCACAATTTAATTTTTGTGCGTTATCTGCATTTGTATTCTTTTTTTGACCGAAAAATTTGTTCTAAATATTGGCGCATTGGAAATCGTGAAAGCTATCAAAAATTTGGATATTTCATTGGTTTTGGTAGGCAAAAAAACGAACTTTTAATTCATATTGAATACCTAAAAAAAAATCATAAATACTTGATTTTTATCGCTTTATTTCAAATTATAGTATACCGAATATATACAAAATATGCTTTTGCAAAAACTCAAAACACTTAAAATCACGTTTCATTCTGGTTCTTTATGTAATCGCGTGGTGAAATGTTGTGAAACTTCTTAAAAGCGCGACTAAAATTGGAAAGCTCTTGATAACCGACCTCAAAAGCAACTTCTGAAATATTTAGTTTTCTTTCTTTGAGCAACTGTGCCGCTTGAGTCATTCGTATTTGCATAATTACGTTGTAAGGTGTGGTGTTCATTAGTGCTTTAACTTTCCGAAACAGCTGATTTACACTCATATTCAAATCCGAAGCCAGTACTTCGATGCTAAAATCGGGTTCACTGAGGTGATGTATTACCACATTACTAATGTTTTCCACAAATTCTTTTTTCCACGGGCTTTCGGATAGTTTCTCTTTGTACACATTAATATCGTCTGTAGCACTGTAATGCTCCCACAATTTTTTGCGCGAAAGCAATAGATTTTCTATTCGTTTATTGAGTATTTTAGCAGAAAATGGTTTCGTGATATAGTCTTCAACTCCTAAGCTGTATCCTTCTACAATTTGAGCTTCTTTGTCAAGCGAAGTAAGCAAAATAATGGGAATATGGTTTGTTTTTTCATTGTTTCGGAGTTCTTTCACCATCGAAATTCCATCTCGCTTAGGCATCATAATATCCGATATGATTAAATCGGGAATGTGCTGGATTGCCATTTCAAGACCTTCTTCCCCATCGCGCGCAAGCAACACGTGAAAGGCTTCTGACAAAATGCTTTTTACATAATCGCGCATATCGTCATTGTCTTCCACCACCAGAATAATTTCTTCCTTATCGTTTTTTACTACCTCTTGCTCAACTTGTTGCAATGCTTTTGATGAGATATCAATCTGTTGTAACGTAATGGACGCATCATCGTGCAATTGAGGCAAATCTTCTATGGGTAAAAGCACCGTAAAAGTCGAACCTTGATTGACTTCACTCTCTACTTTGATATGTCCTTTGTGCAAATCGACCAAGTCTTTTGTGAAAGCAAGCCCCAATCCTGAACCCTCGTTGCGCATTGCCTTTTGTCGTTCTCCTTGCGTAAAAATCGTGAATAAATGTTCTTTTTCATCTGCGGATATTCCGATGCCTGTATCGGAAATTTTTATCTGCAAAAAACGCTTTTCGTTTTCTGTTATAGCCGAAATAAACAGTGTAATTTCCCCATTTTCAGGTGTATATTGAAACGCATTTCCGATAAGATTGTAAAGAATTTTATCCAATTTGTCCGAATCAAAAGCCATCCAAAGTGAAGTAACAGTACTTTTAATAGCGTATTGAATGTGTTTTTCCAAAGCAAGATAAACAAAAGTTTCACTCACATTTTTGATAAACTTCACCACATCATCATATTGCAGGTTTAACTCTAACTTATTCTTTTCTAACTTTCTGAAATCTAATAATTGATTGATAAGTCGCATCAGTTTTTGGGCGTTTCGCAACATCATTGTCATATTATACCGACTTTTGTTTTCTGTCGAAATATGTTCTTCTTCAATCATTTGATGCAAGGGACCAATGATGAGCGACAGTGGTGTTTTGAATTCGTGTGAGATGTTAGAAAAAAACTGAGTTTTCATTTCGTTGATTTCGTACATTCGTTGGGCTTCCAACTGTGAAATTCTCAGATTTTGCCTGTCTCGCTCTTTAATGGTGTAATATTTGACTATCAGCACGATAATTCCTAAACCGAAAAGAGCGTAAAGCACATACGCAACTCTGCTTTTCCAAAAAGGAGGCGTAACGGTCAGATGTATAGTAGTCGGTGTTTCGCTCCAAACTCCATCATTGTTTGATGCCTTCACTTTGAAAATATATTCACCCGCATTCAAGTTGGTATATGTGGCGATACGTCCCGAATTGCTGTAAATCCAATCTTTGTCAAAACCTTCAAGCATATATGCATATTGATTTTTGAACGAAGCTCTGTAACTCAATGCCGAAAATCGGAATGAGATAACGGACTGTGAATGTTTTATTTTTATATGTGTGGTTTCATCTATCGAACGTGTTAAAATGCCGTCTTTTTCAGGTTTTACAGATTTATTAAAAATTTGAAAATCAGAGATAATCACACGTGGTTTTGTTTCGTTGGTTGTTAATTTTTGCGGATAAAACGTATTGAACCCTTCCTTACCACCGATGAGCAATTCTCCGTCTTTGGCTTGTGAAAAAGCTCCAAGTCGAAAACCGTGACTTTGCAATCCGTCGTATTCATTAAATATTTGGAATTTTTTCTCCCGAATCGTATATTTCAATACTGATGATGGTGTGCTTATCCACAAATTTCCGTCATCATCTTCTGCCAAACCAAAAATAGGGTCGCCATAATCGGCATCGTGCCGACGAATTAGCTCAAATTTTTGTGTTTTTTTATCAAATTGATGAAGCCCTTCTTTCGTTCCAATCCATAAAATGCCGTTTTTATCTTCAAGAATTGCCGTAATGAAGTCATTTGACAATGAATTAGGTTGATTTTCTTGCGTTGTGTATGTTTTTTTTTAGTAGCAAATTCCTCGTATAGAGCCGTAAGCCTCTTTCTGTACCTACCCAAAGTTGCATTTCTTGGTCTCGATAAATGACGTGAGTTTTATCTTCGGGATAAATAATGTTTTTACTTTCAAAAAGAGGTGTAAAAACCTTTGTTTCAGGGTTATAATTGACTGCTCCCAGTTCCGTAGCCAACCAAAACGTGCCATTCCAATCCATTGTTATGCCATACACATTTCGGTAAGAATAATTTGTACCCGCAGGCGGAGGAATCGGAATTTGCGTAAAAGAATGATTGTTGGGGTTATACTTTATCAATTGGTCAGAATAATTACCAATCCAGATATTTCCGTTAGTATCTTCACAAATAGCCTGATAGAGTGATGTGTTTTGGTTACTAATTGGGTTGTTATACTTTGTAATTGACCTTCTGTCAGGACTGATTTTATCAAGATGGTTCAACCCACCAACCCAAATATTATTTTTACTATCTTTGAACACCGCTAAAACTTGCTTTTCAGAAAGAAAATTTTGCGGTTTTATCCACTTAATTTGCGTTGAAACAGGACTGAAATGAAAAATTCCTGAGGCTGAACTTAACCACATCAGGTCAGAACGGTCTTTATAAATATAATTTAAGCCTTCATCAATCAGATTAGAATGCTCAAAATGAGTTATTTTAGTTGTTTGTTTGTCAAGAATTTTAATTCCTTCGCTGGTTACAATCCACAAATTTCCGTTTCCGTCATCAGAAACGGAACGAATATTGATATTTCCTTCGCAATTTGCTCCTAATTTGCAAACGTCATACTGCTTATAATTCTTGCTTTTTTCATCAAGCATATAAAGCCCACCGTGCGCCGACAAAACCCATATATTTTCGGCTTGGTCTTTGTAAATATTGAAAATGTGTCTGCACAATTCTTTGTCTGTTTGGTCAGAATTCCAATGTGGGTGCAGATAAAATTTCTTTTCTTTCTTATCAAAACAATAAATACCTCCTCCCCAAGAACTCAAAATGAACATATCATTCAAAGCGATAATTCCTGTCAAAGCGTTGTTGAGCAACAACGAGGTATTTTTATCTTGAATGTCATAATGCGTAAATTCTTCTGTTTTAGGGTTAAACATATCCAATCCGCCTCTGTCTACCGCAATCCAAATCATTCCGTTTTCATCTTCAACAATGCCTGCTACATCATTGTAACTCAAACTATTGCTACCTTTTTTGTTTTTATATGTTTTAAATTCGCCCGTTTTTAAATTCAATCGACACAATCCATCACCTTTTAAGCCAATCCATAGATTTTTTTGACTATCTTCAAACAAACATCGAATGGAATTTCCCCCAATAGTATTGTGCAGTTGCGAATTATACTTATAAACGGTAATATCATATCCGTCAAACTTATTTAGTCCGTCATCGGTGCCAAACCACATAAACCCTTTTGAGTCTTGCATAATACTTGTTATTTCGCTGTTTGAAAGCCCATTTCGGGTCGTAATTTGAGTGAAATATGCCAAATCTTGCGACAAAAGCAAAAATGGAAAATATACAAACCACATCAAAAATAACTTTTTCATACGAAACGGTTTTGAAAACTTTTACAAAAGTAAAGATTTCTTCCCAGAATCGGGAAAAAATCTTTACATCGAGGTGTTACAACAATATAAGAAACTTTTGAGAAAATAGAATTTTGTACAATGTGATTATCTTACATTGGGTAATATCGAAAATTCATAGCTATAAAACGGATTGTTTAGCAAAAATTCTTTATGCACACGTGGCGACCAGCTATCATCACCTCCTACACCCATCTGCGCACAATCAATGTGAAGCCACGTTTTTACTCCGCGTTCAAGTTGTTGAGTTTTTTTAGAGGTATTTAAAGCCTCATCAGAATAATCTTGTGCATTGAAATTGAACAGTTTATCAGAAGAAATAAGCACTTCCATATCGTTTGATTGAAGTTTCAGCCAGCGTGCATCGGTTCTGTTTCCGTTTTCCGAAGGCATCACATACGGAAAAAACATCTCTTTGATATTTTTTGAGTAAATACCCACAAAAGCCGCTTCTTTTCTGTCAGAATAGGATTCAAAAGGACCTTTTCCGTACCATTCCACATTAGTAAATTCTTTATTTAAAGCCATTTGCAAACCTACACGCGCCAACGGAGGTAATTCTTTCGGAATCGTAAAATCAGTTTTAACATTAATTCGTCCATCTCCATTGATGTAATAAATGGCATTTTGAATAATGTTTCCAACCTTGGTTTTGATGTGGTTCTGAACAGATATTTTTACTTCATTATCTCCCATTTTCGTTGCTTGCATACTAACAGGAACGACCATTGTTCTGTCCAAACCTGCTCTCCGCCAAGCCTCTGCATACGAATTATCAAATCCTCCTTCGTCATTATCAGTTGGTACGCGCCAAAAAGAAGGAATGAGCGGTTCGGAAATAATTTCTTTTCCGTTGTAATTCAATTTACTCAAACTACCATTTACCTTGTCAAACAATATCGTAAAATTCTCACCTTTCACTTCAATATTTCCGCTATCAGAAACTTGAATAGCCTTTGACGAAACTGCAATTAATGAATCGAAAAATTGGTTTGGAAAAGCAATTTGTTCCTTACTTGTTTCAAAATCTTTTGCAGCCCATTTCTGTGCATTTTTCGTTTTGAAACTGAAATTCATAAAGTATTCATTGCCATTTTTCACCAATTGGCGGTCAAACGGAATGGTCATCGCTTTTTGCGATTGTGAAGAAATATCCAATTTATCCAAAACGCCTGTGGCTATGGGTTTTCCGTTTTCAAGTAGTTTCCATTCCAGATATACATCATCTGAATTTACAAAATAATTTTCGTTGGAAATTAGCACCAATCCGCTGTTGATATCAATGTTTTTTACGTTAAAATACTGATATACTTTTTTCAGTTCGTACATTTCGGGCTGTGGTGTGCCATCGGCATTGACCATTCCGTCATTAACATTGGCTTTGTCAATATGATTGATAATGTTCCAAAATTCTTTTCCGTTTTTGTCTTTGGTTCTCAACGCTTGGTCTGTCCAATCCCACGTAAATCCGCCTTGATATCTTTCGTTGCTGTTGAATAAATCCCAATATTTTCGGAAATTTCCCAAACTATTGCCCATTGTGTGAGCATATTCGCATACAATCACAGGACGTTTTGGGTCGCTCAGAAACAAGTCATTAATTTGATTGAGTTCCGTATACATATTGGAAATAATATCATAATGCGACAATACATTGGCATACGCCGGATTTTTCGATTCGTAGTGTACGGGGCGTTTCTGTGGGTCAAGTGCTTTGATAGCTTCATACGCTGCATCAAAGTTTTTGCCCCAACCCGATTCATTTCCCATTGACCAGAAAATAATGGACGGATGATTTTTGTCACGAGCCACCATATTCACGTTTCTCTCCACAATGCTTTGTTGCCATTCGGGGAGTTCGCCTACGTAATATTTCTCTTCCCAAAGTTCGTGACTTTCCACATTGGCTTCGTCCATTACATACAATCCGTACTCATCGCACAAGGTGTACCATTCGGGCAAATTCGGATAGTGTGAAGTACGTACAGCATTGATATTGTGTTGTTTCATCAAAAGAATATCACGAACCATCGACTCACGTGTGATGGTTCTGCCGTTATATCTGTCAAATTCGTGCCGATTTACGCCTTTTATCTTAATGGCTTTTCCATTTACCAGCAAAAGTCCGTTTTTGATTTCTATTTTTCTAAAACCTACATTTTGTGTAAAGGCTTGCAATGATTTTCCGTCAGAGGTAAGCAATTCCAATCCTAATTTGTAAAGATAAGGCGTTTCAGATGTCCATTTCAGCGGATTTTTAATTTCTATTTGTGAATTTATCGTTTTTTCTGTAAGAGATTGAATATTATTAATTTCCGCTCTTTTTGAAGCGATAACATTTCCGTTAGTATCTTTCAAAGTGGATTGTAAAATGAGATTCTCACTGTTTTTATTTCCCAAGTTTTGTACCTCAACTTGAATGTTTAACATAGCATCTTGATAGTTGTTATCCAATTCGGGATAAACGGTAAAATCGCGCATTCGCACTTTGGGCGTAGAAAAAAGATATACATCACGATAAATTCCGCTCAAACGCCAATAATCTTGGTCTTCCAAATAGCTCCCGTCTGACCAATTTAGCACTTGTACTATCATTTCGTTTTTGCCTTTCTTTACATACGAAGTGATGTCAAACTCAGCAGGAAGCATTCCATCTTCGTGATAGCCTACTTGTTTTCCGTTGATATATAGATACATAGCCGACTGAACTCCTGCAAAATGAATAAACACTTGTTCGTTTGACCATTTGGAAGGAACGGAGAAAGATGTTTTGTAAATTCCCACCGGTGCATAATCTTTCGGAACAAATGGTGGATTCATTTCAAACGGATATTTGATGTTTGTAAACACCGGAGGGTCGTATTTATCGCTTTGAAGTTGCCAATTTGACGGAACTTTGATAATGTCCCATTTTTTTATGGATTTTCCCAAAAAGAAATTTTCGGGAATGAGCGAAGGATGTTTAAAATAAGCAAAAGACCAATTTCCGTTGAGCATCAGAACCTTGGGGGAGCTTTTCAAATCATTCTTTTCCCAATTTATTTTATCGAACGGAATGTAATAGCTATGACTTTTTTCCGCATTGATTTGGGTAACAGATAAGTTTTCCCAATCAGGATTTTGTGAAAAAATAAAACAATTTGAAACGGAAAATAGCAACCACAAAAAGATAAAACGAACTCTCATAATATATTGATTTTTTAATTTATTTTTCAAAAATAATTACCGTTGAACGCACAAAATCAGGAATAGATACTTTGTTGTTTGCGATAGATAAATTTCGTGTCCACGTATCTGTCCAAGGGTTGTAAATATGGCATTTGGTATATTGCGATTTCGTAAAATCGTTCAATGAAAGCATAAAATTCTTTTTAGTTTCGGCAGGAATTTCATTTTCAAGTTCAGTTTTCCAATTATTTGCCACATCACGACACCAAATAATGGTTTTTTCTGTGCCTTGCAAACCATAACACCGAACATTATCGTGTAAAAAATGGAAAGGCACAAACTTTTCTTTCACAGGGTCAATTCCTTCAATGGCAGTTTTGAAACGTTTGAAATGATACCATAAATTCATCGGTTCAATGTAATGGTCCCAATGCCACGTAGTTCCTGAACCTGCACTACCGCTGAAAAAAGGCGCAAAAATAAAATCGTGAAGCAAAACCCCATTTACATCTTTTCTGTACAAACGGAATGGCGCATAATGATTCGGTTCAACAGCTCCTATTTCATTTATTATCACAGGTTTCACATTTCCTTGTGTGAAAGAAAGCCCTTTTTGTGTAGCATCAGAAGCTAATAAATCAATTGCTCCTTTCACTATTTCGTATTGATTCCATTTATCACCTTCGTCCAAATAACGGTGAATGGACAGAAAATCATTTTGAGGCATTTGTGAGAGTGAATAATAAAAATTTTCGGCATACGGAGCGTGCATACTGCCCAAAGTTTGCGTTATCAAACGATTGGGAAAAATTCGTTTTAAAGAATCAATTATTTGAGGCGTGAAATTTTTCCAACTTGGCTCATCAACCACAGCGTCCATTTCATTCCATAATTCCCAACCGTAAATATTTTTATGGTCTTTATATCTGTCAGACAAGGCTTTGGCTCTTTTAAGATAAGAATTTCTCCCTCCGGAAGTATTGACATATTCATCAATGTTTTTAAATCGAGTAGCCAAAGCTGTGCTGTTTGCCCACGCATTGTTAGGGCTTGATGTTTCTGAAATTGTTCGTATATGATGCAACGTAAATTTTATGTAAATACCGTATTTTTCGGCCAATTCCAGCAACTTGTCAATGCGTTGAAATTTATCAGGATTGTATGTTCCTTCTTTTTCGTCTTCAATTTCCAAAAATTCGGTGCTAATCCAAATTCGCATCGCATTTCCGCCATTTTCGGAAAAGTTTTTGAAATATTCTTCAATCAATTCAAAATCACCATTCGGAAGATAATTGGTAGCAATCGGAATCCAAGTTTGTCCGTCTTTCTCAAAATATCTTGGAAAATCGTTACTAATTCGGATATAGCTTTTATTGCTGTCAGTATCAACCATTTTTCCGCAATTAACCACAAAAAAACTCAACAGTATAATAAAAAATCGCATATTTTTATTTTTTAATTCCACAAAATAACTAACGTATCTTCGCTATCCACAACAAGCGTTTCGTTATCGATTTTGCTATTTTTGTTAGAATACAAAACCGAAGCATTTTTATGTTTTTGAAATCCTTTCAGTTTCACTTGCGTGCTAACTTTATTCTTGTTGATGATAACTGTTATCAAATTCTTGCCCGAAATTAAGTTTTTCATCAGTAATCCTTCGTGGTAAGAAGCAAAACCAAACTCATTTTTGAGGTCGAGGTACGGCGCAAGAAAAGTCACCAACGTTTCGTAAGAATTTGCTTTTCGCGCACCCAATCCTATCAATGACGGCAACCAAACTACTTTTCCTTTTCCGAAAGAATTTTCCACGCCATAAACTGTATTTGTTTCATTATCAATCATTTTTTTTCCACTTTTGGCGCTCACAATTCCCTTTAAAGCGTGTGCAGAAAGCATTTGATTGCCAATGCTCAAATCGAAAATATCTTTTTCAAAAATAAATTCGGAAACATTTCCACCTAACAAATCAGACAGCGGACAGCCATTCACCATTTTCGATACAGCTTTTTCGTCATAAAAAGCAGTCAGCCCATCAACAATCAACGTTCCTCCATTTCGCACAAAGTTACGAATTTTATCGTAATAAGTTTCAGGCAAAGCTATTTGATGCGCTAAAATAATGGTTTGCCCCGAATAGTTTTTCTCATCAAAAGAAAATTCGTTGAATTCTTTAAAAGTAGGTTGCAAACCAAACTGCGACAACGCTTCAAAATAACTTATGGCAGATTTTATAACCGCTCCTGAATTTCGTACATCAAACTTATTTTTATCAAAATCAGGTGTCATTCGTTGTTCAACCCACAAAGATTCTCGATTGTAGAGAATATGTATGCGACTATTAACGGGCTTTGCTTGGCGAAATAAAGTTTCATTTGCGCCGACAATCTTTGCAATTCTTCCGGCTTCGGTTAGTCGTTCAGAAGGCTGATTCAGGAAGTTAAGCATTGCCCATTCACCGGCTTCTGTACCTGACATTCGCGGGTTTAAACACCAAAAAATCGCACCTTTACTGCCCGTTGCCACTGAAATCCATAACCATTGCGCTATCTCTTCTTTCGTCGGACAAAAAGGAGCGTACCCGCTGTAAATATTATTCCCACCTTGCAATTCAGTCATCAGCCAAGGAATGTTTCCAGCTCCCGAAAGAATAATTTCACTATTTGCCGACATTGCCAGCGCATATTTTTCACGCGGAAAATACCCAAAATGCCAACTTGCGTGCGCTGACCCGCCCAAACTCGTCAAAAAATTCCGCCACGAGGGGAAATCATATTGCGCCACATTGTCAAAAATTTGATGTGTATTGACGTGAATTGGATTCACCGCATCGTACTTCCTGATTTCTTGCGTGAGCCATTGCAAATACCACGTGTTGTAGTATAGCAAAAAACGGGCATCGTCAAACGAAAAATGAGGCGTATCGGAAAGCGGATTTTTAGATGATTTATTTTGTTCATTCTTCCATTGAGAAAAGATTTCTTTTGCCAGCGGATTGTGAATGTCTCCGCCACCAGGTTCATTGATAGGCACCCAGCCATAAAGCGATTTGTACTTTTTGAAGTGCGACACAACAGCCTTTGTGTATTCGGCAACACGGTTCAAATGCGTTCGGTCGTACGGAAACTTAAAGCCTCCAATGTCCGTAAAATCTGTGGCAGGAAACAAATTTGCATAAATCTTAATATTATATTTCTCGCCATACTCAAAAGCCTTGTCAAACAATGAAAAATCCCAATTTCCGTTGGTATCTTTCATATAATTTTCAAACATTCGGATGCGAGTCAAACGCATATTGTGGTCATTCAAGGTTTTAAACCAACTTTCTACGTTCTGTTCAGATTGCCCAGGTTCAATGAATATTTCAGCCCCAAACATTAAAGCATCGTTCCCGTTGGTTTGTGCCTTCAACGCAAATGAAATAAGAATAAAAATAGTAACTAAAACAATTCTGTAAGGTAAATAATTCAATTTCATAACAAAACAATAATAGTCATATTAAAATTATTTAATTTCAATCTTTTCAACTCAAAAAATGCAATTAAAAATTTATTCCTTTTCTAATTTATAAATCTTTACCCAATCAACATACATTTTAACGGGATTACCCATTTTTTTCTTAAAAGCATCTAACTGTATGCACAAATGATGAGGGTTTTGAGGAATAGCCTCAGTATCTTTAAGTTCCCAGACTAATTTTTCATCTTGGTATATTACAATGGCACTGTCAGTCCATTCCATTGCTATTATGTGCCACTCTGTTCCATCTTCTTGATGTTTAAATTCATACTGGCGATTATCTGCACCATAGTGGATAAAGGTAGAAAAAGGATTTCTATTTGCCTCTATTCCTGTTTCATATATATCATTTTCACCATCAATAGGCCATCGCTCACTTTGAGGCCACGTAAGTATTACACCGCTTGTAGCTTCGCTTGGGTCAGCTTCTGTTTTCACTTTAAATTCAAACTTACCAAATTTGTAATTACGTTTGTGAGCCATTCCTCCGGAAACAATTTCACCGTTTTTCATTTGAGCTGTAACAACCAACACCCCATTTTCCACTGAAAATGCCTCAGGTCTGCGGAGTCCATTGCCATCGTGTCCCGCACTGTAATACATCGCCCATTCTGTTGTATTAACCGAAGTATTATCAAAATTATCTTCAAAATCCAATACCCATTTTTCATTATGGGAAATTGTAGGGTTATTATTTCCTCTATTTTTGTCAAGGTTTTTATCATCGTGAATGAAATCAGTTTCTATTATTGATTTTTCACAGGCAGAAAAGATAAAAAGTAAAAAACTTATAAAAATTGTAATCATTTTTGGTTTCATTGTTATTGTTTTTATAAAATACTCATATTCTAACATTAAAGAAAGAGACCTTTGGAAATTGGAAATAAATGTAATGAGCTATTTTCTGTCATAATATATCGCACGTAGAATCAGAAAATATCTCGAACTGTCTCTTTTAATGATATTGTAATACAATCATCTATTCTTTGGGTACTCTTTTATAAACTTTGACCCAATCTACTTGCATTTGAATGGGTTT
>JBGYFE010000128.1:0-8647 GCA_041819925.1 Capnocytophaga sp. | reverse complement strand
ATCTTTATTTCGAGCGTTATTTTTGATTACAAATTCCTTATCATTAGGCAAATACAACTTTACTTTCTCAAAAAGCGGGCTTCCTAAAACGTAATCATCCGTAGCTGGCGTTACAGGATAGAATCCCAATGCCGAAAACACATACCAAGCCGAAGTTTGCCCATTGTCTTCATCACCACAATATCCATCGGGAGTTGGAGCATACAATTTACTTATCACTTGATGTAATTTTTCTTGCACTTTTTGCGGTTTTCCAACGTAATTATACAAATAAATCAAATGTTGAATGGGTTGATTTCCGTGTGCGTAATTGCCCATATCCATAATTTGCATTTCTCTGATTTCGTGAATAGTAAATCCGTAGTAGGTATCATCAAAAAGCGGAGGCATTTCAAAAACTTCATCTAACTTCTGCTCAAACTTGTCCTTACCGCCCATTAGCGCTATCAAACCTTCCACATCGTGGAACACTGACCAAGTGTAATGCAAACTATTTCCTTCGGTGAAAGCATCTCCCCATTTGAGCGGATTGAACGGACTTTGAAAACTTCCGTCTTCATTTCTGCCTCGCATCCAACCTGTTTCTTTGTCGAATACATTTTTATAGTTCAACGCTTTTTCTCGATAAAGTTGTACAACATATTTTTTATTCATCTTTTCAGCCATTTGGGCGATAGCAAAATCAGCATAGGCATATTCCAAAGTACGAGCTACATTTTCATTAATTCCCACATCATAAGGAACATATCCTAAACGATTGTAATAATCCACTCCTTCGCGCCCTACTGACCTTACGGGACGCCCTTTGTCTTGTGTTGCATTTTTAAGCATCGCTTCCATCAGAATTTTAGCATCTTCCTCACCGATATTTCCTTTCAAATATGCATCGGAAATAATGATAGCAGAATTTGAGCCAATCATACAATCACGATGACCGGGACTTGCCCATTCTGGTAGCCATCCAGACTCTAAATAAGCATTCACTAACCCTTTCATAAACTTTTGATTCATTTCTGGGTACATCAAATTGAAAAACGGAAATACTGCGCGAAACGTATCCCAAAAACCGTTGTCAGTAAACATATACCCTTTTTCAATTTTTCCGTTATAAGGACTGTAATGCACAATTTCTCCCTGAGCATCTATCTCATAAAAGGTTCTTGGAAAGAGCAATACTCGATACAAACACGAATAAAATGTGCGTATGTTATCTATATTTGAATCTTCTACCTTTATTTTGGAGAGTTCTTTTTCCCAAATATTGTACGCTTTTTCTTTGGTTTGTTCAAATGTATCGGTTCCGATTTCAGATTTCAAATTCCGTTCAGCTTGTTCAATGCTGATGAATGATGAAGCTACTTTTACGGTTACTTTTTCATCTCTTTGCGTTGAAAATCCAACAACTGCTCCTACGTGTTCACCTTGATTTTCAGAAGTTTCAACGAGCTTCCAGCCATCATTCCAAGTTTGATATGTTTGAAAATCTTTGTCAAATTCCAAAACAAAGTAATTATGGAAATTTTCAGGCACTCCTCCACTGTTGTTGCGCGCATAGCCTATAATTTTACGCTCTTGGGGCAATATTTTCACCATCGACCCTTTGAAGAAAGCATCTAATAAAATGTATGACTTGTCTGACTTTGGAAAAGTAAATTGAAATTGTGCAGCTCTTTCGGTAGGTGTTATTTCAACCGTAGTATCATAATCTGCTAAATAAACTTTGTAATAATGTGGTTTAGAGACTTCCGCTTTATGCGAAAACCACGACGCACGTTCGTTTTCCTCAATTTTCAATTCTCCCGTAATGGGCATAAGGGCAAAAGCACCATAATCATTAATCCACGGGCTGGGTTGGTGTGTTTGTTTGAAACCACGAATTTTGTCGGCTTGATACTGATACGTCCAACCGTCTCCCATTTTGTTGGTTTGAGGCGTCCAAAAGTTCATTCCCCAAGGCACAGCAATGGCGGGATATGTATTTCCGTTTGAGAGTTCAAATTTTGAAAATGTTCCCATTAACGGGTTAACAAAATCTGTGTAAGACGTTGTTTTTGTTTGCGTATTTTCTTCCTTTTTAGACGAACAAGAAAATAGCAAAGCTGATGAAAGCAAAAATAAAATATGTTTCATAGTTGTTATTTTTTACGTACATAAAATTTTCTTGTTTCTTTCCTTTTTGGAAAACGTTTTTATGCTTTTCGTTCAAATTCTTTCAACACATCAACCAACACTTGCACACTTTCTATCGGCATAGCGTTGTAAATTGAGGCACGGTATCCGCCCACGCTCCGATGCCCTTTCAATCCGCTGATATTGGCTTCATCGCAAAGCGCATCGAACCTATTTTCAGCAGTTTTATCTATCAAATTAAAGGTTACATTCATCAGTGAACGGTCTTCTTTTTCAGCATAACCTACCACTAACGGATTACGGTCGATTTCGTTATACAAAAGTTCGGCTTTGGCTCTATTCAAGGCTTCAATGGCTTTAATTCCACCCTTTTCTTGTATCCATCTTAATACCAACAAATTAACATAGACCGCAAATGTGGACGGAGTGTTAAACATACTCTCATTTTTGATTTGATTTTCATAATCTAACATCAACGGAATTTTTCGGCTTACTTTCCCAAGAATATCTTTTTTGATGATAACCAATGTTGAGCCCGAAGCTCCTAAATTTTTCTGAGAACCGGCATAAATCAGCCCAAACTTTGCGTAGTCTAACTGCCTCGAAAAAATATCCGAACTCATATCTGCCACCAACGGAACATTTGTTTCAGGAATGAAATGATATTGCGTTCCGTAAATGGTGTTATTTGTGGTTATATGCAGATAATCAGCATCGTTATGAGCTGAAAGTGTTTTCGGAATGTACTTATATCCATCTTTCTCTGACGAACTAACAATATCCACCTGACCAAAGAGTTTTGCCTCCTTCCACGCTTTGTTTGCCCACGTTCCCGTATCGGCATAAGCGCCTTTCTTTTCCAATAAGTTATACGGAACTGCCAAAAACTGCGTACTCGCTCCGCCTTGCAAATAAAGCGCTTCATACGAATCATCTAATCCGGCAATTTCCAAAGCCAAACGGCGTGCACTATTGATAACATTTAAAAACTCATCGCTCCGATGTGAGATTTCCAAAATGGAAAGCCCCATATTTTCAAATTCAAGCACGGCTTGCGATGCTTTCTCAAAGACAGATTGCGGCAAAATAGATGGTCCTGCGCTAAAATTGTGTTTCTTCATACGGTTATTTTTATCGTTTGTGGAAATAAATTCAATGTTTTAATCCTTATGTTCCTCACGTAAAGAACGCACAAAAGTCCGAAAATATTTCGTATGTTCTTAAAATGCCCGTCTTTTTTTATTTATAAATTTGTTAAAAATGTAACAGTGTCAATATTATCTGCATAATCCCAGAGGGCGGGTTTTTGCGTTTTTCCGAACGGAATTTCATTCTCAACAAAACCTTTTGATACGATGCACTGTATTTTTTCTGTGTCGTTTGTGAGTTTTTCTCTCAACTCGGAAATGTCAGAATAGCGCTCGTAAAACAAAGTCGCGATGGGCGAAGCATAATTTGAGTCTTCCTTCAAAATTAAAAAGCCGTTTTCGCGTAATTTAAACAAACTCATCAAATAAACCGCCTTGTTGTAATCATAATTATTGGCGTATTTCTCTATATGAATGATGTCGTGCAACGGATATATGCCTTTGAAGAATATATCCAAGTCATAATCCATCGGAATAAAGATTTTAGAAACACTTCGGCAACCCAGCCCAAAATATTGAAAAATATCTCCTCCTAAACCTAATAACTCTTCTTCGGTTTCTTTGCCCGTAAGCACTGCCACTGAATTTCGGTTCTTGCGAATGATGTTCGGTTTCTTCCCGAAGTAATATTCAAAATAACGCGCTGTGTTGTTGCTTCCCGTAGCGATGACGGCGTCAAAATCTGTTATTTTTTCATCTGTAAATACGAAGGAATTACGCCAAATTGGGTTGATTTCCTCCAAATAATGGGCGATAAAAGGTAAAAGTACCTTGTCATCTGACGAAAGTTTCACGATTGCCTTATGCCCTGACACTAAAACAGACAAAAAATCGTGAAAACCCACCAGCGGAATGTTCCCCGCCATAATAATCGCTACTTTTTTGGGTGTTACCTTGTTGAAATCATATTTTTTTAGCCATTTTTTGAGATTTTCTTCCGTCAATGCCTCTGCCCACGACTTGCAGGCAAATTGCAGATTGTCTTCCGTGAACCAACCATTTTGTTGTTGAGCTATTTGCAAGGTTTCGACGAATTTATCAAAGAAAAAATCATTCATCAAAAGGTCGTTTTGCTTCACAAATGGCTTACTTGTGAACTGCGATAAAAATTTCCCTAAAACAACAAGACTTTCTATTTTATTATTCATACTATTTTATTTCAAAAAGAATCAAAAATCAATTAAAAATCACCGCATTATTTCACTCCGTGCATTAATTTCTTCACTAACGGACTTATCAAAATAATAAGCACTCCCGCCACTATCGGAACGATGGTGAAGATTAAGAAAAACGTCGATAGATTGTATTTTTCGGTGATGTTTTCAATCTGCCCGCCCAATATGGCTGCTGTTTTATTTCCGATAGCGATTGCCAAGTACCATACCCCGAACATAAACGCCGTCATACGCGTCGGAACGAGTTTGGAAACGTATGAAAGTCCGACGGGTGCCATACACAATTCGCCCATCGTGTGAAATAAGTAAGCCACCACGAGCCAAACCATACTTACTTTCACTCCTGCGGTTACTCCGTGCGAGCCAATAGCCAGCAATCCGAAGCCGATAGCCATAATGATAAGTCCCAAGCCATACTTAACTGCTGCCGGAGGGTTCAATCGGCTGTCCCATAGGCGCGAAAACACATTTGCCAACGCAATAATGAAAAAAGAATTCAGAATGGAGAACCAAGAAGTCGTGATTTCTACCCAATTGGCTTTCTCTTCCTTAACAACTGCCCGCACTACCCCACTATCGGTTTTCAGCTCGGCTGCCCGCTGTTTCGCCCACGCTAATTTTTCCGTATCGACATAGCCGAATGATGAAAATCGATTGTTTCGCGTCAGTATTTCAATCGTTTCGCCTTCCTTAAAGGTTCTATCGGTTTCCCCGATGATAGTTTCCTTCTCTACTACGGAAAAATTATCGTCTTTCACAACGTAATAATCGAATAGCGGATTGCCCTGCGCATCGGTTTGTTGTTTGCCCGTTCCTTTTGCTAATCGCGGTACTTCTTTGGCTTTAATGCGCACTTCTTCTACTTGAAATTTGCCCGATTTCGGAAGATTTTTCTCACTAAATGAAAGTATTTTCGTCTGGGTCTTTCCTTCGGCATTGATTTCGGTTAATTTGATGATTTTCTGCGTCTTTTCCACCGTAGGAAACGTATTTAATAGTTTCGTATCATCAATTGCTTGTGGAACATACTTCAAAGCATAGTTCCCGTCTTCTAAAATCTTTATATTCTTTCCGTCGCTTTCATACATTTCATACGCCTTATACCCCACGCTATATGCCACCGTGTTAAAGTCTCTTTTTAGCATCCACCCGACAATAAACCATACCACTCCAAAGCAAATTAGCAATACAATGTTTGTTGCAAAGATTTTTGAAAATGTTTTCTTTCCTAAAATAAACAAAACATAGGTGATTAAAAGCAAAGGAATGACGGTTAACAACGCATTCACAACGTTGAAAATCACCGCTTGATTCCCTAAAAGTTCCCGCTGCACGTTATCGCGTGCAAACAAAATGAGTGAAGATGCCCCTTGCTCGAACGACAACCAAAAGAAGACGGTGAAGAACGCAAAGATGATGACCGTTATCATTCGGTCGCGTACCACTTTTGTATATCGAACGATGCGCGATATTACCAAAAAGAGGAAAGTTGCCAACCCGAAGATGATGGCTACATATTGTCCTTTTAAGGTTTCCGTTTGCAAGAAACCAAACAAATCAATGCCTCCGATGCGTGAAAGTGGGTCGTTTATGGCATATCCCAGCCCGATGGTTGCCGCAATGGTAATGAGTATCTTATCCAACAAAGTGAACGGATTGGGTTTGTCCTCGTCGGAAAGTATTTTTTGTTCTTTTTTGGTTTCTTCTTGCTTTTTTATCTTTGAAGGAACATCGCCAACACTTCCGAATAAGGGGCGCGCCAACCAAAATTGAAGTGTTCCGAGTAGCATAAACACACCAGCCAGCCCAAAGCCCCAACTCCAACCTACTTTCTCTGCCAAATAACCACAAAGCATCATACCGAAGAATGCCCCTGCATTTACGCCCATATAAAATATGGTGTATGCGCCATCTTTCTTTTCGGGCAAGTCTTTATACATATGTGAAATGATTGAAGTCATATTGGGTTTGAAAAAACCTGTGCCTATGACAAGCAGCCCCAAACCTACGTAGAGCCAAAACTCGGTTTCGAGTGCCATTGCAGCGTGCCCAAGTGTCATAATGATAGCCCCGATGACAATCGCCCAGCGGTAACCGATAAAACGGTCGGCGATTGTGCCTCCCACGATGGGCGTAAGGTATAATAACATCACGTACGTACCAAATAATGCGCCTGCGTTCTCTGTTGTCCACTCCCAGCCAGGGTTGTAGCCAATGAGCGCCATTGTTAAGAAGTTTACTAAAAGTACTCGCATTCCGTAGAAAGAAAAACGCTCCCACATTTCAGTAAAAAACAAAACGAACAGCCCCGCAGGATGTCCGAGCACTTGTGTATCAAAAAAGTTGGTTTTTTGTTGAGACATAGTATTTATTGATTTGTTGTTGAATTTAAGCATAGTAACTCTGACAAAGCACGAAACCTTGCCAGAGTTATTTGAAAATGAACTGTTGCTCCCTGATTACATATTACTCAAAGATACATTTGATTTTTCCTTCTGTAATAGTAACTATTTTATTAATGCCATCCATCTTCCCTTCAAAGGTTAAAGATATATTATACGCATTTTCCTCGTCAGCAGGAACAATTTGGGTAATCTTACACGTAAAAGGAAGCTGATTATAAGGTTTTGTTCTCGTCTGTACGTTTCGAGTACCCCAAAAAGAAGCTGATAAACCATTCATTAAGATATTGGGGTCGCTACCACTTTTATGAACGTCTCCCACTTTGGGTCTGTATTCTTTTGAATATGAAAACTGCAATAAAAATTCCTTATAAAACGCATCATCAAAGTTATTTGTACACTGAAAATTGTTTGCAAACGTACACCCTGTCGGAGGATTGCCCGAAATAAAGAAATTATAGCTTTGAATAGTGAAGGATTTGCCTTCCCATCTCTTGCCGTCAATCAGCGCACTTACTTCGTATCCTTTAAGTTTTTTACCTTGTAAGTTCTCTCCACTTTCTTCTTCTTGTTCGCTATCACCAGAACAGCCCATAAAGCTAAAAGCGACACAAAGCGCTCCAAAAAATAACATTAGTTTTTTCATTTTTACTCATTTTTTGTTGTTAATACTCCTTTTTATATCCTAACATTTTAAGTTTTTCCTTTTTCTCTACGTTAGATAACCAGCCAATAATCAATTGGAGGCTTATTGGATTTCCTGTAAAATCTATTACGTTTGTTAACTTGTAATCAACAATGTTATATTTTATTCTGACCCCTAAATACATATCTTTCTTGGTGTAATACCGATAGCCAATCCCTACATTAAAATTATAGCTATTTGCCGAAGCAGATTCTAAATCCGCTTTTTTGTCTTCTTTTAAAGCAGTGAAGCCATCAAAAGCCGCTCCTGCAATAATTTGTATTTCTTGCGATTTATATTTATAGATATCTCGACCAACTTCAAATCCGATGTATCCTCCGAAGAAATGTTTTGTAGGTTGTAAGGCTTCCCCTTTTTCTCTTCTTGCCATATATTCATTTGCCGAGTTCAAAAAACGAAATGCCGCTGTGAAATCATAGCTCATTTTCCTCTTCTTCCAGCCTGATTGAAATCCAAGTTCAGGATGTGTTCCTAAAACATTTAATTTTCCTGTGGGAATCCAAGCTCCTGCTAACACCGAAAAGTTATATTCAGTCATATCGAGAGCTTCGGAAAGTCTTTCTTTGTATGTTTTTGCTAAAAGAGAGGTTTCGTAGGCGTCCGTTTGCAGTTTTTCAAATAGTTTTGTATCGTCCCCACCATAAAATTCGCATAATATGTATTCCGTGCTTTCAATCGGATATTTTTCTTTTAATTCCCTGAATGCTTCCAAAGTGAATGTATCAAATTCTTTCCTAATTGGGACATATCCATAATATTCTTGGTATCTCAGTTGATTATATTGATTGTTAGGGTCTGTCTCTTTCATACGATTTCGATAGTTTATGGTGTAAAACAACACATCATCTGTCAGCAAACTATCAGAAAAAGCATTATTGTGAATAGAAAGTAACAATCTTGCTCGAAATAAAGGCTCTGTAAGCCCGCACTTACTTTCCCAATAGGATAATAAATTACTTGCAGAAGTAAAATCCTTTTCTTTGTAGTATTTTTCAAATAAAGATACACTATTGTAAGATACATCTGAACAAGAAAACTGTTTTTTGGTCATCAATGAATCAAAATCTTGTCCAAAAATACTACTAT
>JBGYFE010000127.1:0-13914 GCA_041819925.1 Capnocytophaga sp. | reverse complement strand
GTTATTTTTCAGTCCGTTTGATTTATCGATATGCCATAATTTTTGTCCATTTTTGAGGTCAAAAGCGAATATTCCTTCATTGAGACTTCCTAAAATTAGTGTATTATCAGAAGTTTTTAAGGCTCTATTTACCGAAATTTCAGAAAGTTTTGTATCAAAATCAGTTTTAAAAGGCGTAATTTCATTATTTTTAGGATTAAAAAGAAACAATCCGTTGCGAATGGTAACTAAAATTAACTTTTCTTCATACGAAATCACCTCAATCACAAGGTCATTATTTAATTTTTCTCGTTTTACAAGAGGAATTAGTTCATTTTTGACATTTAATTCATAAAAACCAGCATCAATTCCTTGCATATAAACTGATTTATTGACAGCAAACATTCCGAAAGGTGCAGGTTTAGGATTGAAAGCCTCTACTGAATGTCCGTCAAAAATGAAATAAGATGCAAAGGTTTGGAAATAAATTTTGTTTTCGTGTTTAAAAATTTGCCAGACTTCATCATTTTGAAACTGATAATTCGGAATTTTTTCCTTTAAAGAAGTGTAAATCAACTGATTTTGGTGGTTTCGTTCAAAATAACCGAACTCTTCAAATGAGCCTACGTACACCCGATTTTTATCGGTAAAAACACATCGGGCAATTCTTTTTTCAGGTAAATAATGCAATGCCCAACGGTTGCCGTCATACGACAAAAGTCCTTGATTGTTAGCAATATACATAACCCCAAAAGCATCTTGTGAGATGCGCCAATTTTGCGTGCCTGCGTTGTACTCCTTTTGAGAATAATTGTAGACTGGTGGCACAAACGGAATATCTTGCATTTGGGCAAAAATGCTACTATTTTTCAGCAAAAACAACCAAAATGAGAGTAATAAACATTTTTTCATTTCATTTTTGTTTTACCATTATCAAGTTCCACAAAAATATAAAAATGTTTGAAGAAAATCAACACATTTTCATTTTCTGCAAAAACAAGAGTTTTTCTCAAGTTGCACCGTAGGTTTTAAGTAATAAACTTTAATTCAACAAAATAGATTTCTCTATGAAGCATAATTTGGACTCATTTCAAGTACTTCTGAGGAGTGTTTCAAAAATAATTAACAATCTGTAAATCTGCTATTTACTACTGCCTATTGCCCATTGCCTGCTGCCTGATCCCATCAAAGTTTAATCATTTCTTGATACGGGATTACCGTTGGAAATCCTTTCCTTTTGAAATAGTTTTCTGTATTTCCTTCGTTTGAAATTGCCAACACAAAATCACCTCCCCAAGCACCTAAACTTTTAACACTTCCTTGAAAATCAGGAAAATATAAATCCTTCACTTTGGGAAGTTTTAAAAAATCGGAAATCACCTGTTCGTGTTGGTCAATTAGCGTACAAAAATCGGAAAGAGAGTTAGTTCTGATGATGTTTTCCGTAATTTCTGTAATTGTAGCAATCAGATTTTTTTTACTTTTAGAAATGGTTTTGTAAAGCAAAATCCCTTCTTTGCTGTTCTGTTTTTGGTTCAGATGCACGAAATAAATCTGATTTTTATACGGAAAATTAAATCGCAATGGATATGTTTTTGGTTTTTCATTCTCTAATTGATACAATATTGGTGTGTCGTTTTTGGCACAAGCGATGTCATAACCACTTCCGCCGAAACTTTTGAACAGCAATTCAAACGGATTTACTTCCGCCCATTGCGCGATATTGTTGATTAAAGTTGATGATGAACCCAAGCCCCAATCACGTTCAAACTCCAAATGTGTTTCAACAGAACAATTTTTTAGTTTTTTTGCAAAATCAGGATTTAATTCGGAGGCTACATTTAGTATTTTTATCAAAGTTTCGGTAATTTTTCCTGATAAATCGCCAAATTTAGTTGATTTTTCATCCATTTCATACCAAATTTGTCCGTTTAAATCGAAACTTTTCCACGAAAATCCGTTTTCTTTCGGAATTACACACAATGTTTGTCCTTTTTGTGTGGGTAAAGCAAGACTTAGCGCACCGTCCAAAACAGCGTATTCTCCTGTAATTAAAAGTTTTCCGTTACTGCGGTATGTTTTCATAACTATTCCCAATTGCAAGTTGAAAGCAAAACATAGCTTTCAGCCGATTTTTTGCACAAAAATAGAAAAAATAAATTATCTTTGCGGTTCAAAAACTACAAAAGGCGTTTTTGCGCATTCACTGAAAGCAAAAGAATATGAAAGACAATCTGGTAAAAGTAGGAATTTCCATAGGCGATATGAATGGAGTTGGATTAGAGGTCATCTTAAAAACCTTTGAAGACCATCAAATTTTGGAACTTTGCACTCCCATCATTTTTGCGTCAAATAAAACCGTTTCTTTTCAACGTAAACACTTTGAAATCAACACAAATTTTCAAGGAATTGACCGAATTGAAAATGCCATTTCGGGAAAATTAAATGTGTTGAATTGTTGGAAAGAATCTCCCAATACCACTTTTGGGCAAGTAACGGAAGAGGGCGGAAAGTACGCGTTTCTGTCCTTAAAAAAAGCTACCGAAGCTCTCAAAAATGGCGAAATAGATGTGCTGGTAACAGCTCCGATTAACAAAAACAACATTCAATCCGAAGAGTTTGCTTTTCCGGGACATACAGATTATTTAGCCCAAGAGTTGGAAGGAAAAAGTTTGATGTTTATGGTAAGTGAAGACCTCAAAGTAGGGTTGCTCACTGACCACGTACCGCTAAAAGATGTAAGTGCACGAATTACAGAATCGCTTATTATTGAGAAAGTTAGCTTGATGAATGAATCACTTCGGAAAGATTTTCGTTTGCAACGCCCTAAAATTGCTGTTTTAGGTATCAATCCGCATTGTGGCGACAAAGGAGTTATCGGAACGGAAGATGATGATATTATCCGTCCAGCTTTGAAAAAACTATATTTCGAGAAAAATATTTTGGTGTTTGGTCCTTTTTCGGCAGATAGTTTCTTTGGCTCACAGAACTACCGTAATTACGACGCTGTCATTGCTCCCTATCACGATCAAGGTTTGATTCCGTTTAAAACCTTATCTTTCGGAAATGGAGTGAATTACACCGCAGGATTGAGCAAAGTACGCACTTCACCCGACCACGGAACGGCGTATGAAATTGCAGGAAAAGGCGTTGCTGAACCCGAATCATTCCGCCACGCTGTTTTTCAAGCGATTGACATTTTCCGGAATCGAGCTGAATATGAATCGCTAACAGAAAATCCATTGAAAACAAGAACGTTAGAAGCTGAAAAATAGTTTTTAATTTTAAAGTCATTTAGCTCTTTGCGCAACTGAAATAACTCCTTTTGGACTAATTTCAATTATGATTTGTTCTTGACTACCTTGCAAAGTGATTGAACTTTCTATTTTTAAGCGAGATTGCGATATGCAGGTGATAGGATACTTTCCTTTCGGAAGAAAAAAAACGCTTGAAACAGTTCCTTTTGGCAGATTTTCTAAAAAATGCTCGCCAATAGAAACCGAAATACTTTCAAAATAATTGTTCTGAACCTTAATTTCATATTTTTGGGGTTCGGAATCCATTTTTGAGCAAGAAAAAAACACGAAAAATAGATTAATAGATAAAAAAAGAAGCCAAACTCGTGTTTTTGTACCAAGATATTTGTCTGTAAATCTCATTTAGTGAGGTGTTTTGGTTGAATAAATACGTACTAATTCCGTTGCAGTTATCAAGTGGTAAATGAGCCATTTTTGATGTATGTTTTTCTGCTTTGCAAAGTCGTTTCCAGCAGTTTTCGATTTCTGAAAGGTAATTTTCTTGCTTAAGCAAAAGTTGTTTCAAGTCAAATAACCATTTTTCATCGTTTCGGCTATATTGTTGTAAATCTGAAATTTGTAGTGTAATTTTTTCTTCTGTTTCAAAAATTATTTTCTTACAAAGCATTGCTAATTCATCTAAAAACTTACTTTCTACCAAGGTGATAGTAGCGGATTGATACACTCCTTTTTGCGAGGTGTAGTAATTGTAATAGTTTTCTATCACTTCTTCAAGTTGTAGGCTGTTGAGTTGTGGAACAATTTGCTGATAAGGAAACCCATCAGCCAAAATTTCTGCAGGTGAAGCAATGAAAAAATCAGCCGAGTGACGCAGTTCATACAGAACTTCAACAGAAGCCATAAAACACGCATCGAACAAAATGTAGTCAAAGTGATATGGTTGTAAACTTTCAGCAAGTTCAGTGATTTCCATAACAGAAGTTTTAGGAACATCGTCCCTTCCAAATGATTTGAATAGGGGCGTTTCAGTTATTTCTTTTGCCGTTTTTCGGTCATTTACAATTGGATAATCATTCGGCAACCAAGCATTTGCGTGCGACCATAAAATCAAGCCTTTTGGTTTGTTTACGCCTCCATAAACCGAGAAAGCATCGTTTAAAATTGTTCTAAAAATGTGTTTATCAGCGGAATTCTGTTCAGGATATGAATACACGATTTTAGATTTGATTTCATCGGACTGGTCAGAAACAATTTCAAGCAACACAGGGTGATGCGGTAGCTCTTTCGTCGCATAAGTGTCAATATAGACCAACCATTTATCCCTCTCGTTAGGGACAAACGCTCTTTCCATTTCATTAATATCTTTTATTGCATAAGAGGAAATATCATTATCAGCAATCATATATACCAGCGTAATTTCTTGATATTGAGAAGATTTTTCAGTTTTGTCTTCTTTTTGACACGAAAATAACAAAATACCAATAGCCAACAATACAAAATATTTCATAAAGTTTATTTTTAAACCTCCAACAGTAAATACATTTCACTTGTCGGAGGTTACTATTTACTTAGCTAAATAATATTCTTCAATTTTAACACCATCAACACGGATTTCATTGGTATATGCAACGGGACCACAGCCCTTACTTTGCATATACCCATTTACTTCTATTTTATACGTTTTTACAGGATTTTGCAAATACAACGTTTCGGTTTTTCCTGTATAGACATCATTTTCAAAGTCCAAATGGACACGTATTATCAAATAGTCTTTTCTGTAATTACTATCAAATGCCAAAGGATAATTTCTTTTGATATCATTAACCTCCTTGTACATTCCAACATTATCCTCGTTGAGGTTTCCCGTTGAATCTATAAATTCTTTATAAATTTCTGAGTCCTTATTAATAAGCAATTCAAATGAAGGAGGAGGAACATGACACTCCTGTCCTTTTTCATCTCCACAACCAAATAATGTTGTAACAACAAGTAGTAAAAGAAATAAATTTTTCATAGTATTTTTATTTAATAAATAACATTTCATTATCATATTTATAATCATTAGCAGAACCAGATTTATAACTTGACGAACCATATTGGTTACTGCTTGCATCAAAAATACCAGCCCTATACCAACCTGAATTTTTATTTTTTATTTCGTGTTTATACAGGGAACCATCTAAGAATCTACCATCATATCCCCAGCCAAAATTTTGATGTACTAACTCAAAGACATTGCTTGAATAAATCTCGTAGGAAGTTGTAAGATCATCATAACAGTTAGAAACATAAAAAGTTCTTATAGGTTGTTTCATTTGAACATAGCCATCAATTACCCAAGCATGACAATCATCATAGCTTGTATAGATATTTATACCTAAAAATTTATTTTTAACCTTAGTTCTGCAACCTCTAATATAAACAGGTTTGTTATTCTTTATCTGACCTATTGCTTGCCATATGTTTCCTCCAACTTCCGCTACATCATAACCTAATCGCGAAAAAACTCTTTTAGCTTTATCTATATTTGAACCACTAGCACCACAACCGTAGTTCATATCTAACAAATCCCCATCTCCTAATTTTGCTAATAAATATTGTATATCTTCTTTAGCGGTAGTATTACTGCTAACCCCAAAACTATAAACATTAGAAAACATATCTCCATCATCCACCTTTGTCATATCATCCCAATGCATTGTACGTCCTTTAAAAACTGTTGGTTTTTTATGGAAAGCCATTATTTGCCCCACAGCTGTCGCAACACACCCAACAGGAGCCTCATCATTACCACATTTTAAAGTAACCATATTGTTGTAATCTCCACTCTGCCCCCAAAGAGTTTTCAGCAAAGGAGCAACCTTATATTCGATTCTCCAATAATCTTCCTTTCTATAACCATTTGCCAACTCCCTCTTGTAGTCATCCATCTGTGGAGACCAACTTGTGAAAGTTATATCAGCACCATAAACGGAACAAAACCAATCTCTGTATTCTTCGTGAGAATTGAATTCCATTCCTTCTGATGTATATTTCGTCTTCACTCGTTTCCCTTCCTTATCAAAAAAGCCTTGTGCTGTCAGTTCTTCTTGTTTTTCTTTTGTCAATTGTTTAAAAATAGCTTCTTCGGCTTGAATTTTTAAAGACTTTTTGTTAGCTTCAAAAATTTCGCGCTGTTTTTCTATATACGCCTGCATATAGCTAAATAATACCGCTTGACCTGGATTGGTTATTGTATCGCCTAAATGTCCGTACGAATTATAAGCCAAAACACCCGGCACACGCCTGTCCGCCGAAGTAACCACATATCCCTCATTGTTAGCAAAGTTAATGATATATACATCCGCCTGCTCTTGTTCATCTGATTTGGTTGTTACATACGGCTTGCGAACATTGTTCGTAACAACCTCTACGGAAGCTATTTGTAAAGGTGATTTAGTTACAATTCCTTCCACTTCACGCATTTGGGTTGCGGCAAATAAGGCGGTTTGTTGAGCTTCTTCTGCTGAAATACGTGTCTCTCCCATCAGGGCAACCATCGCTAACATATCAGAGGCGACAAAATCGGTAGCTTCAGGAGTCAATACTGTAGCGGTAGTTTCATCTACAAAAGGAATAGGCAACCTCTCATCCTGTTGACAAGATAGAAAAACTCCTGCCAGTAAACTGAAAAATAAAATCTTCTGCTTCATAACACACAAAATTAGTTAGTAAAATTTTTGATAAAAACTGCTCCGCAAAGATAAAAAAATAAAATAAAGAAAGCAAACGAAAGTTGTATTTTAACATTCAATGCGTAAAACAATTTAAAGTAACAATGCGTACACACAAAACGCAGAAGGAAAAGATGGTTTTTAGTTTTAATTGAGATTTTAGTCACTCATAATCAACGAAATAAAAATATTAACATTTGCTACTCAAAAAAAACAATCCAAAAACTTTCTTAATTCCGAATGAAAATGTATATTTGCCGAATTAAGAAAAATACCATATTTTTATTATTTATAAAATTATAATGATAACAAAAAACATAATTCAAAAAATCGTTTTATCTTTATTGTTTTTTCTGCCATTTCAAGGGTTTTCTTCCGAAACTAATAAAGAGGAGGCTTTTGACCCAGTTGAGATGATTATGCATCATATCAGTAACTCGCACGAATTTCACATTTATGGGGAAGGGGAAAATGCGGTTTCTTTGCCTTTGCCGGTCATTTTATGGACGGACAATGGATTAGTTACGTTCCTTTCAAGTGAATTTCATCATGATAATGAAGGAAAAGTAGTTGTTGAGCGAAACGGACAGAAATTTGTTCGCTTTCACGAAACCATTTATTACGCGAATGCTGATGGAAAATTAACCTTTGAAAATGAGCATTCTACAAATACTAAACCTCTCGATTTTTCAATTACAAAGAACGTATTTACCATTATTTTGGTATCGGTGTTGCTTTTAGTTGTTTTCATTTCGATGGCTCGTTCGTATAAGAAAAATTCTAAAGCTCCCAAAGGAATAGCGGGCTTTTTAGAGCCTTTGGTGCTTTTTGTACGTGATGAAATCGCAAGACCTAACATCGGAGAGAAAAAATATGAGCGATATATGCCTTATTTGCTAACTATTTTCTTTCTGATATGGTTTGGAAATCTTTTTGGATTGATTCCTTTCTTTCCTTTCACGGGAACACTTACTAATGATATTTTATTCACAGGATTTTTGGCAGTTGTAACGTTTTTAATCACGGTGTTCAGCGGAAATAAAACCTATTGGGGACATATTTTTGCGACGCCAGGCGTTCCGTTTTGGTTACTTCCTATTATGATTCCTGTTGAGATTTTGGGAATGTTCACTAAGCCTTTTGCTTTGATGGTGCGTTTGTTTGCGAATATTACTGCGGGGCATATCATCATTTTGAGTTTAATTTCATTAATTTTTATTTATAAAACAGTTATCGTAGCACCTGTATCTATGGCTTTTTCCTTATTTATCAATGTGTTAGAGCTTTTAGTGGCTGTGTTGCAAGCGTATGTGTTTACATTGCTTTCTGCTTTGTTTATCGGTCAGGCAGTAGAAGAGCATCATCACGACCATCACTAATGGACATTAAATTTTGTAATTAACGGATAATCAAATAGAATTTATTAATTTTTTTAAATATTTTAACTATGAGTTTAACATTAGCAGGAATTGGAGCTGCAATCGCAGCACTTGCAGCAGGTTTTGGTATTGGTAAAATTGGAGCAGCCGCTATGGAAAGTATTGCTCGTCAGCCAGAAGCTGCATCAAAAATTCAAACAGCGATGATTATTGCTGCCGCTCTTATTGAAGGGGTTGCTCTTTTTGCGGTGGTAGTTGCTTTAATCGCATAATAATTAAATATCCATCTGATAACGGTTGGTTATCAGGTGGATATTCTTGCAAATCAACAAAAATTTATCTAAAAAATATTGTATTAACATTTAATAGACGTTTAAAATGAATTTAGTATCTCCTGAAAGTTCTATTCTTTGGAACTCGTTGGTTTTTATAGTGTTACTATACTTATTAGCAAAATATGCGTGGAAACCAATACTTTCGGCGGTAAAGCAACGCGAAGAATCAATAAATAGTGCTTTGGAAGCTGCTGATGAGGCTCGCAAACAAATGGCGAACCTAAAAGCGGACAATGAGCGTTTGCTCGCAGAGGCTCGTGCTGAAAGAGATGCGATGCTCAAAGAAGCCAAAGAACTGAAAGACAAAATCGTTGCTGAAGCCAAAGAGGAAGCACAAAAAGAAGGTCAAAAACTTATCGACCAAGCCAAGCAAACGATTGAAAGTGAGAAAAAAGTAGCTGTGGCGCAGTTGAAAGACCAAGTGGCTTCGCTTTCTATTGAAATAGCCCAAAAGGTAATGAAAAATGAGCTTTCTGATCAGAAAAAACAAACCGAACTGATTAATGAATACTTGAAAGGAGCTACTTTAAATTAAAAACTATGTACGGATTCAGAGCAGCTAACAGATATGCAAAAGCTCTTTTGGAGTATGCCTTACAGCAAAATTCGCTTGAAAGGGTGTTCCAAGATATGAGTTTGATTCAAAAAACAATAGACGAAAATAAGGATTTAGAGCGCTTGTTGGTTTCCCCCATCGTGAAAGCTACGGTTAAGAAAAACGTTCTTGACAAGGTTTTTACGGGAATTTCAGCAGAAGTGCGTCGCTTGTTTGATTTGTTGGTCGAAAATCGACGTTTACCTATTTTAGGACAAATCGCTCAAAAGTTTGTACTCCGTTATAATGAGTATAAAAACAACAAAACGGCAGTTGTAACCACAGCCATTCCTCTTAATGACGGAATGCGTGCGGAGGTGCTCAAAAAAATAGAAACTTTGACGCAAAACAAAGGTATTACCCTTGAAAATAAGGTCGATGAAAGCATCATCGGGGGCTTCATCTTACGCATTGGCGACATTCAGTACAATGCAAGTGTTGTTCACAAACTCAATAAGTTAAAACAAGATTTTCAAGAAAAATTGTTTGTTTAACGCAACATTGAATTTAAAAATTTACACATCACATAAAGATTTTTTATTACTAAAAGATATAACTAAAAATGGCAGAAATTAAAGCCGCTGAAATTTCAGCAATTTTAAAAGAGCAATTAGGAAATTTTGACGCCGCAGCTTCTTTGGAAGAAGTGGGAACGGTGTTGCAAGTTGGAGACGGTATTGCCCGCATATTCGGTTTGTCAAATGCCCAATACGGAGAATTGGTGAGATTTGATAACGGTCTTAAAGGAATTGTGTTGAACCTTGAAGAAGATAACGTTGGTATCACATTGTTAGGTCCATCAACAGATATTAAAGAAGGAGATACAGTTAAAAGAACAGGTTTGATTGCCTCTATCAATGTAGGGGAAGGCATCGTGGGGCGTGTGGTTAACACCCTTGGTCAGCCTATCGACGGTAAAGGACCTATCACAGGGCAACTTTATGAAATGCCTTTGGAGCGCAAAGCTCCTGGGGTTATCTTCCGTCAGCCTGTAAATGAGCCGTTGCAAACGGGTATCAAATCCGTTGATGCGATGATTCCTATTGGAAGAGGACAACGTGAGTTGGTAATTGGTGACCGTCAAACAGGGAAAACAACGGTTTGTATCGACACAATTTTGAATCAAAAAGAGTTTTACGACGCAGGAAAACCCGTATATTGTATTTACGTAGCTATCGGACAAAAAGCATCGACAGTGGCAGCCATCACCAAAACGTTGGAAGATAACGGAGCGTTGGCTTATACCACGATTGTAGCTGCTAATGCTTCCGACCCTGCACCAATGCAAGTGTATGCACCGTTTGCAGGAGCGGCTATTGGGGAATATTTCCGTGATACAGGTCGCCCAGCTTTGATTATCTATGATGATTTGTCAAAACAAGCAGTGGCTTATCGTGAGGTTTCATTGTTGTTGCGTCGCCCACCTGGACGTGAGGCATATCCTGGGGACGTTTTCTATTTGCATTCTCGTTTGCTTGAAAGAGCTGCGAAAGTAATCGGAGATGATAGTATTGCTCAGAAAATGAACGACTTGCCAGAAAGCATCAAGCATTTGGTAAAAGGAGGTGGTTCATTGACCGCTCTACCAATCATTGAAACCCAAGCGGGAGACGTTTCGGCGTATATCCCAACGAACGTAATTTCGATTACTGACGGGCAAATTTTCTTGGAGTCAGATTTGTTTAACTCTGGGGTTCGTCCTGCGATTAATGTGGGAATTTCTGTATCGCGTGTGGGAGGTTCTGCACAAATCAAATCGATGAAAAAAGTAGCCGGAACATTGAAACTTGACCAAGCACAATATCGTGAATTGGAAGCGTTTGCAAAATTTGGTTCGGATTTAGATGCAGCGACAATGAACGTGATTGAAAAAGGGAAACGCAACGTTGAGATTTTGAAACAATCACAAAACGACCCTTATCCTGTTGAAAATCAGATTGCAATTATTTATGTAGGTTCTAAAAACTTGCTTCGTCAAGTGCCTGTAAATAAAGTGAAGGAGTTTGAAAAAGAATATTTAGAATTTTTAAACTTGCAACATCGCAATGTGTTAGACGGATTAAAAGCCGGGCAGTTAACAGACGAAATTACAAATACACTTGAACAAGTAGCCAAAGAGGTAGCTGCAAAATACGTGAAATAAGTTTTTTCGTACAATAGTTTACCTAAAAGAATAGAAAACTCTTTGTCAAAGTCCAAAAACTTTGACAAAGGTTTGTGGTTTTTTCGGCAAAAAAGAGCCAAGAGTGAGATAAAAGAATTGTGTTTGTTATAGGCAGAGGGGAGATTGGTTCTGACAATTGATAAAACATCCCTCTATAATGCTGAGTTAATAATTTTGGCTTTGGTAAATTTTGATAGATTTAAAATTATATACAATTGTATATGACCGACAAACTTTATCTCTAATCTATATTTTTTTTGCAATGCCATAATTTTAAAAATACAAACAAATAATAAATTTTGCAAAAACTAACTTTTTGATGAAGAAAATAATATTTTTTGGATTTCTACTGATATCAACAATAGCTCAAGGGCAAGTGTTTGGTATAAAAGGCGGATTGGCACAATCTTGGTTAAGAGGAGATAACGTAGATGCTGATACGTTTGAAAGACGTAACGGAGGTTATGTAGGTGTTTTCTTGGAAATTTCAAGAGGAAAATATGCAATTCAGCCAGAGCTAATTTTTTCAACGGAAGGAGGATCGGTTGTCAAACGACTTTCAGAAGAAGCCGCTACAACAGAACTAAAAATACATTCAAATTCGTTGAGAATACCCATACTTGTAAAGATAAGACCCTTTCCTAAAATAACTGTGGAAGGAGGTCCCGAGGTAACGTATCGATTTTCAGGGAAATCGGTGAATTTTGCAGACAAACAATTCAGTTCAGTTGCGTATAATTCTATTGATTTTGGTTTTGATTTAGGAGGAACTTACAATTTCAAACCACAGTCTCCAACATTTTTTATAGAAGCTCGTTGGACAAATAATTTTCTTAAATTATTGAACAATTCGAAAGTAGAACAACAAGGAATGGAGGTTAGCTCAGGTAACAAATTAAGGAGTTCCATAGGGCAAATAGGAGTGGGTTATAAATTTTAAAAAGAAAATGGCAAATTTAAAAGAAATACGAAGCAGAATAACATCAGTAAGTTCAACAATGCAGATTACGGGAGCTATGAAAATGGTTTCGGCTGCCAAGTTGAAAAAAGCTCAGGACGCTATTTTAGCGATGAAACCCTATGCCTATAAATTAAAACAATTGTTGGAACAATTGAGTTCTACTTTGGGCAATGACAGTATTTACAACGAACGTTCAGAAGAAATTAAAAACATACTGATTGTTCCAATTACTTCAAACAGAGGTTTATGCGGTGCTTTTAACTCTAACGTTGTCAAAAAAGCGTTGGAACTTGAAAACGGAGTTTATAAAGGCAAAAACGTGCAGTTTTACACTATCGGAAAGAAAGGAAACGATGTTTTGAAAAAAACAGATAAGGTGTACAGACACGAAACGCATATTTTTGACAATTTGAACTATGGCGTTTCGGCAGAGTTAGCCTCCGAATTGATGGAACTTTATACTTCGGGGCAATTTGACAAGATTGTGTTGGTTTACAATAGCTTCAAAAACGCAGCAACACAAATCATCATTGAAGAAACTTTCTTGCCAATTCAAGCTGTTGCCGAAGAAAAAGAAACGACAATTGATTATCTTTTTGAGCCATCGAAAGAGGAAATCGTAAAAGAACTCATTCCGAGGTCATTGAAAACACAAGTTTTTAAGGCGTTGCGAGATTCAGTTGCCTCAGAGCACGGCGCACGAATGACAGCAATGCACAAAGCCACTGACAACGCCAACGAATTGCGTAGTCAATTGAAATTAACCTATAACAAGGCTCGCCAAGCAGCAATTACGGGTGAAATCCTTGAAATTGTTGGCGGAGCAGAAGCATTGGCTTAAAAAGAATAAATTCTTTCTAAAATACCCAAAAACCTTTGTCAAAATCTAAAACTTTGACAAAGGTCTTTTATTTTGTGGTTGTATTTATATCCTTTTGGTTTATCTTGATTAGTATTTAGGGGTATTATATAACGTTATTGCTTTTATCCATTATTTTATATTCCCTTACGATTCGCACTTTTCTCTTTTTAGTTTCTTTATGTTTTTTGCTAAGTCCAATGAAATCTCTGTATCCGTCAGCATCTCTACACCATTTTAAATTTAAGAAAATCAGACGCTTTATGCAATTTTAATAAGGTACTCTTTAACTTATCATCTAAATGCAACGAAAGCCTCCGTAAATATCCCAATCAGACAAGAAAAAACCATTTCAAGACCGCAACAGAGGGGTTCGATTGACCTTCTGACCTGTCAAATTAACCTCCAAACCTTTCCAAAACTCCTTTTTTGCGCTTCTGAACCTCAACAAAGGAGTCCCGAACCGCAAAAAACCATTCCAAAACCCCAAAAAACCATTTCAAGACCGCAACGGAGGGGTTCAATTGACCTTCTGACCTGTCAAATTAGCCTCCGAACCTTTCCTAAACTCCTTTTTTGCGCTTCTGAACCTCAACAAAGGAGTCCCGAACCGCAAAAAACCATTCCAAAACCCCAAAAAACCATTTCAAGACCGCAACGGAGGGGTTCAAT
>JBGYFE010000126.1:0-25996 GCA_041819925.1 Capnocytophaga sp. | reverse complement strand
CCCTTAAAAGGGGGAATTGTTACGGCAAATTATTTTAAATTAATTGTATTGAATATACAGAAAACAACACAAAACAACGTAGGGGCAAAATATTTTTTGCCCTCATCATAAAAAACAAGAAATATACAAAATCAAAATCATTAGAAAACAACACAAAACAACGTAGGGGCAAAATATTTTTTGCCCTCACCATAAAAAACAAAAAATATATAAAATCAAAACCATTAGAACACAACACAAAACAATGTAGGGGCAAAATATTTTTTGCCCTCATAAGAAAAAACAAAAAAATATACAAAATGAAGTCCTTAGAACACAAAATGAAGTCCAAACAATGCAAAATGAAGTCCAAACAATGCAAAATGAAGTCGTCGGAAAGCAATATGAAGTCCAAACAATACAAAATGAAGTCCAAACAATACAAAATAAACCTTCAAAATAGGATTTTAAATTAAAAATAAACTCTTTTTTATTCAAATAAAGCAAAAATAGAATCAAAAATGATAAAATTAAAAGAAAAAATAGGCTATGGATTGGGCGATATGTCCTCATCAATGTTTTGGAAACTCTTCGGAGCGTATCTGATGATATTCTACACCGATGTTTTTGGCATATCAGCTGCGGTTGTGGGGACAATGTTTTTAGTAACACGTATTTGGGACGCCGTTTCAGACCCAATTATGGGAATTATTGCCGACCGAACCCACACAAAATGGGGACATTTCCGTCCGTACTTGCTCTGGGGCGCTATTCCTTTCGCCATCATCGGTATTTTGACCTTTTACACTCCCGAAATGGGCATTACAGAGAAAATAATTTGGGCTTACGTAACTTATTCTTTGATGATGACGGTCTATACGGTGGTAAACGTCCCGTATGCGTCCTTACTCGGAGTGATGAGCCCCGACCCGAAAGACCGAAATACGCTCGCAACCTTCCGAATGGTCTTCGCCTACGCAGGAAGTTTCATCGTGTTATTATTTTTTATGCCCATTGTCAAAGATTTTATCGGTAATTCGACCGATATGAACGTAATTCAATCAAGTTGGACAAAAGGAGTGAGCATAGTGGCGGTAATTTGTGCCGTTTTGTTCTTCCTGACCTTCGCTTTGACCAAAGAAAGGGTGAAACCTATCAATGAAAAGAAAAATTCTTTGAAAAATGACTTGCGTGATTTAGCCCGAAACAAGCCGTGGTGGATATTGCTCGGTGCGGGCATCTCGGCATTGATTTTTAATTCCATTCGCGACGGTGCAACGGTCTATTATTTCAAATATTTTGTGGAAGAAGAGACGCATTCTGACATCAAGTTCTTCGGATTTTCGTTTGTTCTCAGCGGATTGTACTTAGCAGTCGGACAAATAGCCAACATCATCGGCGTAATACTCTCCGCACCCGTGAGTAATAAAATCGGAAAGAAAACAACTTATATGGGAGCGATGATTATTGCCACCATTTTCAGTATTTTGTTCTTCTGGTTGGAAAAAGAACAGCTAATGCTTATCTTTTTGTTGCAAATCATCATCAGTATATGCGCCGGAAGCATCTTTCCGCTCTTATGGTCGATGTATGCAGACTGCACAGACTATTCCGAATTGAAAACAGGCAACCGAGCAACGGGATTGATTTTCAGTTCATCGTCAATGAGTCAAAAAATAGGCTGGGCATTGGGCAGTGCTTTGACCGGTTGGCTGTTGGCCTACTACGGATTCGAGGCAAATACCGTCCAAAAGGAGGAAACTATCAACGGAATCAAAATGTTTATGAGCTTTTTGCCCGCCATAGGGACATTCCTTTCGGTAATATTCATCAGTATGTATTCATTGAGCGAAACACAGATGAAAGAGATTGTAAAAGAGTTAAATATTCGCAGAAAAACAACCCAAGAGAATGAAAACTAATAGAAAAGAAGCACTAAAAGCAGATGTTTTGCAAACTTTACAACAAAACATTCTTCCGTATTGGATACGCCTTGCCGATAAAGAAAACGGAGGCTTTTACGGACAAGTAAACGGAAAAGAACAACTCAACAAAGAGGCTCATAAAGGAGGAGTATTGCACGCTCGCATTCTTTGGACGTTTTCAGCAGCATATCGCATCTTAAAAGAAGACATTTATTTGCAAATGGCAACCCACGCCAAAGAGTTTCTTCTTAATAAGTTTTGGGATAAAGAAAACGGAGGCATTTATTGGACGTTAGATTATAAAGGAAATCCCGTAGATACAAAAAAACAAATTTACGCACAAGGATTTGCCATTTACGGATTAAGCGAATATCATCGTGCAACGGGCGATAAAGAAGCATTGGCTATGGCAATAGAACTTTTTAAGCTCATTGAAAAGCATAGTTTCGACAAACATCAAAACGGATATTGGGAAGCATTCAAAAAAGATTGGTCGCCTATTGAAGATATGCGTTTGAGTGAAAAAGATGAGAATTCTGTTAAAACAATGAACACACATTTGCATATTCTTGAACCTTACACGAATTTATATCGCATTTGGAAAGACGAAACACTCAAAAAACAGCAACAAAACCTGATAAAAGTCTTCTTGCATCACATTCTCAATCCGAAAACATACCATTTGAATTTGTTTTTTGATAATAATTGGAACAATCAAAAGCAAATCATTTCATACGGACACGATATTGAAGCCTCGTGGTTGCTTCACGAAGCCGCTTTGGAGCTCAATAACAAAGAATTACTAACGCAAATCGAAGAAATTGTACCAAAAATCGTGCAGGCTTCCGAAGAAGGTTTGCAACCTGACGGCAGTATGATTTACGAAAAGAACGAAGAAACTTATCATACCGATTTTGACCGTCATTGGTGGGTACAAGCCGAAGCTGTAATCGGATTTTTGAATCAATATCAGCATTTTAACGATGAAACTTCCTTTGAAAAGGCGTTGGCGTGTTGGCATTACATCAAAACAAAGCTAATAGACACAAAAAATGGCGAATGGTTTTGGAGTATTCTCTCCAACGGAAGCCCGAACCACACCGATGACAAAGCAGGCTTGTGGAAATGCCCGTATCACAACGGCAGAATGTGTTTAGAAGTTTTGGAAAGATTGTAAAGTACTACCAGCAACTAATTGCGCTTTCTCCAAAAGGTAAAAAGACAAACATTTATAGCTAATCTAAAATAATTTGTCGCAACAAATCCCCCTTTTAAGGGAAGTCCGCAAAGCGGAGTATGTGAAAGGGGGATGTAATCTTAAAAAAATATCCTCTGCTTTCGCAAACTTCCTCCCTTCAAAGGAGGATTTGTGTAACGATAATTTAAAATGAGTTGGCTATAATTCAAAAAGAACAAAACAAAAACAGTTAAATATGAAACACATTACAATTTTTATCGCATTATTTTTCCTTTTCATAGGAATTGTTGAAGCAAAAATCACGTTGCCCGACATTATTAGCGACAATATGGTTTTACAGCAGAATACAAACGTCAAACTATGGGGCAAATCCGAAGCAAAAAGTATGGTAAAAATCCGTTTGAGCTGGCAAAAACAAGAAATCACCACCCAAACCGACAATAACGGAAAATGGCTCGTTTCTGTGTCGACACCTATGGCAACATTCTCTCCGCAAACCATTATTTTTTCGGACAAAGACAGCAAAATAGAAATCACAAACATTCTTATTGGTGAAGTATGGCTCGTTTCGGGGCAAAGCAATATGGAAATGCCTTTAAATGGCTTCTGGAACAATCCAATCCTCAACGGAAATGAAACCATTTTGAAGTCGGCGACCCATAAAGGCGTTCGTTTTGCCACCGTACCCAAAACAGCAGCGTATGAGCCACAAGAAACTTGCACAGGCAAGTGGAAAACTTCCAATCCTGAGGACGCACAATGGTTCAGTGCAACGGCATATCACTTCGCAACCACCGTTTCGGAGGCTTTGAACATTCCGATAGGGATTATTTCGGCAAGTTGGGGCGGTTCGCGCGTAGAAAGTTGGCTCAATAAGGCAATTTTGGAAACGTATCCCGATATAGACATCACCATAAAAGGCATTGAAGCCGAAACAGAATGGAAACGACCGCTTGTGATGTACAATGCAATGATTTATCCGCTTACAAACTACACCATCGCCGGATTTTTGTGGTATCAAGGCGAATCAAATGTGGGCAGACATAAAGATTATGCCCAACGTTTGGCAGATATGGTGCAACTATGGCGAAAAAATTGGAATTTAGGCGAATTACCTTTCTATTTTGTGGAATTAGCACCGTATATGTACAATAATAGTAAGGACGAAATTGACGGAGCTTTGCTACGTGAGGCACAATATAACGCTCAAAAGTTAATTCCTAACAGTGCAATGGTTTCTACAAACGATTTGGTTGAAGAATACGAAGCGATGAATATCCATCCGAAGAATAAAACCGATATAGGAAAACGTTTGGCGTATCACGCACTTACGCAAACTTACAATCTCAAAGGAATAGAAGCTCGAGGTCCCGAATATCGGTCAATGACCATCAACGGAAACAAAATAACACTGACTTTTGACCACGCTCGCGACGGCTTTAACCGATTGGAAGGTTTGCTTGGCTTTGAAATTGCCGGTGAAGACAAAGTTTTTTATCCAGCCATAGCCAAAGTTAATGAAAGAGAGAAAACAATTACCGTACACAACGACCAAGTACAAAAACCTGTCGCAGTGCGTTATTGTTTTAAGAATTTTCAAATCGGAAATGTAACCAACACACGCGAATTGCCGTTAGTGCCTTTCCGAACAGATAAATCAAATGACTATTAAAAAGATAATGTTATGAAAAAAATAGGAATTTTAATGATTGTAATGACTTTTACAATGTGTAATAAGAAAGAAAATAAAGACGAAAATCCTTTATACAAGGACAAAAACGCTCCCGTAGAAAAACGCGTGGAAGACCTTTTGTCCCGAATGACTTTGGAAGAGAAAGTCGGGCAGATGAACCAATTTGTAGGCATTGAACATATCAAAAATGCAGCAGCAAGCCTTTCAGCGGAAGAATTATCTAACAACACAGCGAACGCGTTTTACCCAGGCTTTTCAGAAAAAGATGTAGAACGTTGGACGGAACAGGGTTTGATAGGCTCTTTTCTGCACGTGCTTACGCTCGAAGAGGCAAATTACTTGCAATCATTGGCAATGAAAAGTAGATTACAAATCCCGATTATTTTCGGAATAGATGCCATTCACGGAAATGCCAATGCACCCGACAATACGGTCTATCCGACCAATATTGGGTTGGCTTCATCTTTTGATTTGGAAATGGCATACAAAATAGCTCGGCAAACAGCCAAAGAAATGCGTGCGATGAATATGCATTGGACTTTCAATCCGAATATAGAAGTAGCCCGTGATGCACGTTGGGGGCGTGTTGGTGAAACTTTTGGCGAAGACCCGTATTTGGTTACGCTTTTTGGCGTAGAATCTGTGAAAGGCTATCAGGGAGCATTGAATAGCGACCAAGATGTGTTGGCTTGTATCAAACATTTTGTTGGAGGAAGTCAGCCAATTAACGGAACAAACGGAGCTCCTACCGATTTGTCGGAACGAACTATCCGCGAAGTGTTTTTTCCGCCGTTCAAAGCAGGTGTGGAGGCAGGAGCTTTGTCATTGATGACCGCTCATAACGAACTCAACGGCGTGCCTTGCCACAGCAACGAATGGCTGATGGAAGAAGTGTTACGCAAGGAATGGGGATTTAAAGGATTTGTGGTCAGTGATTGGATGGATATTGAACATTTGCACGATTTGCATCATACGGCAACCGACTTGAAAGATGCTTTCTATCAATCTATTATGGCAGGAATGGATATGCATATGCACGGCGTCCATTGGAATGAATTAGTAACGGAATTGGTGCGTGAAGGCAAGATTCCTGAAAAAAGAATTGACGATTCGGTTCGTAAAATACTAACGATTAAATTCCGATTAGGTCTGTTTGAAAATCCGTATGCCGATACTGAAAATTCAATGAAAATCCGATTGAATGAAGAACACAGAGCCACTGCGCTTGAAGCCGCTCGAAACGGGATTGTTCTTTTGAAAAACGATAATTTACTGCCTATTTCTGCCGAAAAATACAAAAAAGTACTCGTAACAGGCATTAATGCCAACGATATGAACATTTTGGGCGATTGGAGTGCTCCTCAGAAAGATGAAAACGTAATCACAGTGCTTGAAGGACTTAAAATGATTGCCCCCGATGTACAGTTTGATTTCGTTGACCAAGATTGGGACCCTCGCAATATGAAACCCGAAGCCGTAGCATTGGCAGCCAAAAAAGCAAAAGAAGCCGACCTTAACATTGTTGTAGCGGGCGAATATATGATGCGTTTTCGTTGGACAGAACGCACCAGTGGCGAAGATACAGACCGTTCCGATATTGCTTTGGTAGGTTTGCAAAGTGAATTGATTGAAAAAGTTGCTGCATCGGGCAAACCAACGATTTTGATACTCATCACGGGAAGACCTTTGGGCATTGAAAAGGAAGCCAATCAAGTTGCGGCAGTAGTGCAAGCGTGGGAACCTGGAATGTATGGCGGGCAAGCCATTGCTGAAATTCTCTATGGAAAAGTAAATCCGTCGGCAAAACTTCCGATAAGCATTCCACGCAGTGCGGGACAAATTCAGATGATATACAACCACAAGCCTTCCCAGTATTTCCACCCATACGCCATTGGGTCGAGTGAACCTTTGTATCCTTTTGGTTACGGACTTTCTTACACCTCGTTTGCGTATAGCAATTTGAAATTATCGACTTCCAAAATCAAAAAAAATCAGTCGGTTGAAGTGAGTGTCGATGTGAAAAACACGGGCGATAGGGAAGGAGTAGAGATTGTGCAACTATACATTCGTGATAAATTTAGTCAGGTAACGCGTCCGGTGAAAGAACTTAAAGATTTCGCCCGACTATCGCTCAAAGCAGGCGAAACTAAAAACGTGAAATTCGTCATTACTCCCGATAGATTAACCTTTTTAGACAAAAAACTCAAACCTATTGTTGAAGAAGGCGAATTTATTGTGATGGTTGGCGCTTCATCTGAAGATAAAAAACTACTCAAAGAAAGTTTTTGGGTGGAATGATTTTTAAACATAATATTACATAAAGAAATAATATAAATAATTTATTCACAGCGTTTTTCCTTTCAGAATTATCTTTGGAAGGAAAAACGTTTGCATATTTAAACAAAACGTATTACTTTTGCCAATATGAATCATTTTGTAGTATCCGCAAGAAAATATCGCCCACAGTCATTTCGTGATGTAGTTGGGCAACAGGCAATCACCAATACGTTGATGAATGCCATTGAGAACAATCATTTGGCACAAGCGTTGCTTTTCACAGGTCCTCGGGGTGTAGGAAAGACGACTTGTGCGAGAATTTTAGCTAAAAAAATCAACGAACAAACTTCGGGATTGCAAGATGAAAACGATTTTGCATTTAACGTATTTGAATTAGATGCTGCTTCAAACAATTCGGTAGACGATATTCGTAAGTTGATTGACCAAGTGCGTATTCCTCCGCAAGTAGGAAAATATAAGGTATATATCATTGACGAGGTGCATATGCTTTCAACGGCGGCTTTCAACGCTTTTTTAAAAACATTGGAAGAGCCTCCGAAGCACGCCATTTTTATTTTGGCAACCACCGAAAAACATAAAATTATCCCAACAATCCTTTCTCGTTGTCAGATATTTGATTTTAAAAGGATTACAGTAAACGACGCTCGTGAATATTTGAAGTATATCGCCAAAGAGCAAGGTATTGAAGCCGAAGATGAGGCTTTGCAAATCATTGCTCAAAAAGCGGACGGAGCAATGCGCGATGCGCTTTCTATTTTTGACCGAGTGGTGAGTTTTTCGGGTAATAGAATTACGCGTCAAGCCACTTCCGAAATACTGAATGTGTTAGATTATGACACTTATTTTTCAATTACAGATTTAATTTTAGGCAATAAACTCCCTGATTTGTTGCGTACTTTCAACGAAATTATTGCACAAGGCTTTGACGGACATCATTTCATATCAGGATTAGCAAGTCATTTTCGAGATTTGATGGTGTGTAAAAATCCGACAACCATTGCTCTAATGGAGGTAGGAGAAGAAACACAACAAAAATATTTACAGCAAACTCAACGAGCAAGTGTTCCGTTTTTGATGGAAGCCATCAATATCGCTAATGACTGCGATTTGAAATATAGAACCAGTAAAAATCCGCGTTTATTGGTTGAAATTGCGTTAATGCAATTGGCATCATTGACCTTTGAGGGGGATAAAAAAAAAATGATGGACGTTTTATAATTCCGCCATATATTTTTAATGGGCAAAATCCGTCAACGGAAATAAAATCGGAAACAAGAACTTCTATTGCGGTTACTCAAATAGCAAATACACAAAAAGTTAGTGAATCACCTCCACATATTCCGATAATGACTAAACAAGAGCGTGTTGATGTGGTATCAAGTTTTTCTATTCGAAGTGTTTTTGTGAAAAATGAAGCTCAAAAAAATCTTAAAGAGGAGATTATTGACCCTAATTCGCTGCCCCGTGAGGAATTTTCAATAGCTGACTTTTCCAAATATTGGAATTCATACATTCAAAATCTGCAAGAGATGGGAGAGCACATTCAAGCAGCAACTCTCAGCATCAATGCACCCAAACTAAATGGAAAAAGCATTCAATTGGAAGTTCCAAATCAAACTTCCAAAACTGAAATTTTAAGGGAAGAGGAGAAACTTTTGGGCTTTTTACGCAAAACGCTGAGAAACTATGATTTAATGTTAGATGTAGTTGTAAATGAGGAAATTGTAAAGAAATTTTTAATTACTCCCGAAGATAAATACGAAAAACTGATAGAACTAAACCCTTTACTGAGAGATTTTCGCAAAGCATTTGATTTAAGTATTGGAATTTAAAAAGAAAAAAATCGTTATTCCCCAATCTTAAATTCTTGGCTTAAAGCTGTAAATTAAGGTAAAAAAATTTTTACCCCTGCAATTTTTTTATATCTTTGTGGATTGAATAAAAAAAGTCAGATATGATATACGTGTATATTCTTGTTATCGCACAGATAATCAATGGATTATTTTTTTGGAAAGGTTATGAAAAAGCAGGTTACAAAGCGTGGCAGGCTTTCGTTCCGTTTTATAACAATGTACTATTTTTAAAAATTATCGAACGACCTTGGTGGTGGGTATTTTTAATGTATTTGCCTGTAATAGGGAATATTATGTTGATAGTGATGACCTATGAATGGTTGCACGTTTTTGGGTATCGTAAAAAACGCTACACATTGCTTTCCGTACTCACATTGGGTTTGTTTGCGGCTTATGTAACGTATTTACCCACAACGAAATACATCGGAAAGGATAATGAAATAATTAAGAAAAACGTATCTTCGTGGGTGAGCGCCACTCTGTTTGCGGTGGTAGCAGCTTCGGCTATTCACACCTATTTCATTCAGCCGTATATGATTCCGACTTCATCGCTTGAAAAAACATTGTTAGTTGGTGATTTTCTGTTTGTTAGCAAGTTTCACTATGGCGTTCGTGTTCCTATGACACCGGTTGCTTTGCCGATGGTTCACGATTCAATTCCAATAGTGGGAACAAAATCATATTTGAAAGTGCCTCAATTGCCTTATTTGCGCTTACCAGCGTTGCAAAAGATTGAGCGTAATGACATTACGGTTTTCAATTGGCCTACCGATACAGTGCGATTTTTCCGTGATAACTCCCATATTCACGTTGATAAACCGATAGATAAAAAATCGAATTACGTGAAACGCACAGTGGCGGTGGCAGGCGATACATTTGAAATTAGAGATGGAGATGTGTACATCAATGGAAAAAAAGAAATTTATCCCGTAAGAGCAAAATTACAAACTTCTTACGTGGTGCAAACCAAACCTAATGTAGGGAAATTTGAACCACTATCAATGTATAAACAATTTGGTGTTACGGATTATTTTGCTGAGGTACAGCCCAATACCTATATATTTTCGTCCTTAACGGAGGAAGTTGCTAACGCTTTGAGAAACAATCCGAATATTGTTTCCGTAACTAAACGTATTGAGGAGGTCGGAAAATACAACCCTTCGGTATTTCCTCATTCTGAAAATTACAAATGGAATGAAGACCAATATGGTCCCATAACTATTCCAGCACAAGGACAAACCGTTTCTTTGTCTGCTGAAAATGTACCGCTTTATAAGCGAATTATTGAAGTTTATGAAAATAATTCGTTGGAAATCAAAGGAAATGACATATTTATTAACGGACAAAAAACGAACACATACACATTCAAACAAAACTATTATTGGATGATGGGTGACAACCGTCACAATTCGGAAGACAGTCGTTATTGGGGTTTTGTTCCTGAAGACCACGTACTCGGAAAGCCTGTTTTGGTGTGGATGAGTGTGGACAAAAACGCATCAGGATTGAATAAAATCCGTTGGAATCGCTTGTTCACCACCGTGAATGGTGAGGGAGAGCCTGTTTCATACCGATATTACGCCTTAGTAATCATTCTTGTTACTTGGGGAGGCTATGAATGGTATTCTCGAAGACGTAAAAAAGAAAAACAAAAATAAAATGTATCAAGCACTCATTCACCCGACCTATTTTCCGTCTATTGCTCAATTTCATTTGATTTTGAATTGTCCGTGCGTGTTGGAAGTGTCGGATAACTACCAAAAGCAAACTCTCAGAAATCGGGCGTATATTTATGGTGCAAACGGAAAGCAAGCATTGAATTTGCCCATTAAGCACGTAGGGGGCGAAACAGGTAGGCAACTTTTTAAAGATGTAAAGGTTGAAAATCACTTTCCTTGGCAGCGTTTGCATTGGAAAAGTTTGGAAACAGCATATCGAACTTCACCTTTTTTTGAGTATTACGAAGACGATTTGCTTCCAATTTTTGAAAAAAAATATACTTTTTTGTTAGATGTAAATATTGAGACTATCGAAACCGTTTTGGCGTGTTTGCAAACCGATGTGAATTTCGAACGTACAAAAGTGTATGAGTCTGACCCACAAGGAGTTAAAGATTGTCGTTTTTTGACCTCTGCCAAGAAAGAAATTCCTGTTGAGATGGAAGAGTATCACCAAATTTTTTCGGACAAACACGGTTTTTTGCCCAATCTTTCCATTTTGGATTTGCTCTTTCACGAAGGTCCGAATACAACAGATTATTTAGCAAAAAGTGTACAAATAAAATTTTAATATATTGATTTTTAATAAAATAACATAGAATGCGTTTTCCTCAAACATATACTTTAAAGCAAATAGCCACGATTATAGGAAGTTCTTTCGTGGGTGATGAGAATTTTCCAGTTTTCGGAATGAATGAAATTCACGTGGTGGAATCGGGCGACATTGTTTTTGTTGACCACCCAAAATATTATGACAAAGCCTTGCAATCGAAAGCAACTATTATTTTGATTAACAAGGAAGTAGAATGCCCAGAGGGTAAAGCACTGCTCATTTCTGACGACCCTTTTCGTGACTTTAACAAGCTCACAGACTTTTTTAAACCATTCCAAAAATCAACTGCATTGATAGCACCCACAGCGGAAGTAGGGGAGAACACCATTATCCAGCACGGCACTTTTATCGGTAATAATGTAAAAATAGGTAAGAATTGCTTAATACATTCAAACGTAAGCATTTACGATGATTGTGTAATTGGTGATAATGTTACAATTCACGCTGGAACCGTGTTAGGAGCAGATGCTTTTTACTACAAAAAACGCCCCGAAGGTTTTGATAAACTTAAATCAGGCGGACGTGTGGTTATCGAAGACAACGTAGATTTAGGGGCTTTGTGCACCATTGACCGAGGAGTTACGGGCGATACGACTATCAAAAAAGGAACGAAAATCGATAATCAAGTACACGTAGGACACGATACTGTCATTGGAGAAAAATGTTTAATTGCCTCACAAACAGGCATAGCGGGCTGTGTCGTGATTGAAGATGAAGTTACCATTTGGGGACAAGTGGGAATGACAAGTGGCATTACTATTGGCAAAAAAGCGGTTATTTTGGCACAAAGTGGCATTTCAAAATCATTGGAAGGAGGGCAAACCTATTTTGGTTATCCAGCAGAAGAAGCTCGAAAAAAATACAAGGAAATGAGCGCTTTAAAAATGTTAATAAAGTAATTATCAATCATTTAAAAGAAAACAAAAATATGGAAACTCCCGTATTAGATTTGAAAAATACGTCAATATATCAACGTTCAGCGCTTATTTTATCAGATATTAACCTGACAATCAACAAAGGAGAATTGGTTTACCTTATTGGAAAAACGGGCACAGGGAAAAGTAGTCTGATAAAATTGCTTTATGGTGATTTACCTTTGAAAGAGGGAGAGGGAAGCGTTGTTGGGTTTGATTTAAAGCATTTGAAAGAAAGTGATATTCCACTTTTAAGACGGAAATTAGGTGTTGTTTTTCAGGATTTTAAGTTGCTTTCTGACCGAAGTGTGTTTAACAATCTGGCGTTTGTGCTTAAAGCCACAGGCTGGGAAGATAAAGCCAAAATAAAACAACGTATTGAACGTGTTTTAGCAAAGGTTAAAATGGAAGATAAGGCATTGAAATTTCCGCACGAACTTTCGGGTGGAGAGCAACAACGAGTAGCCATAGCACGAGCCTTACTCAATGACCCCGAATTGATTTTAGCTGATGAACCAACAGGAAATTTAGACCCTGAAACCAGCGTGGAAGTGATGCAAGTGCTTAAAGAAATCAATGCTTCGGGGCGCACGATTTTGATGGCGACGCACGATTATGCTTTGATTTTAAAATTTCCGTCAAAAACCTTAAAATGTGATGAAAATAAAGTCTTTGAGGTAGTTCAACGCAAAGTGTAGTTTTATTTTGGCTACCAAATAAAGATTCAATTCTAATAAAAAATGATAAAATTCTTGATGTACGATTCTATAAAATTAACTATTAACTCACTGATTTTAAATAGTTTTCTGTTTTTTATCGGTTTTTCTTCGGCTCAAAACAGCCAAACGGATTTCGCTTCTCCTCTGGACATTCCATTGCTCCTATCGGGCAATTTTGGAGAATTACGTCCCAACCATTTCCACGCAGGAGTAGATTTTAAAACACAGAGCAAAGAAGGTCTTAATATTTACGCCATAAAAGAAGGATATGTTTCCCGAATCAGAGTGGGAGCGTATGGTTACGGAAAAGCGTTATACATCACACATCCAAATGGTTACACGAGTGTTTATGCTCATTTGCAAAAATTTTCTCCTGCGATAGAGGCTTATGTCAAAAAACAACAATATGCCAAGAAAGCATTTGAAATAGAAATTTATCCAAAAGCATCAGAACTTCCTCTCAAAAAAAGAGACCTCATCGGTTATGGCGGCAACACAGGAAGTAGCGCAGGACCTCATCTGCACTTTGAAATACGAGATTCAAGTGCTAAGGCCGTCAATCCGTTATTATACGGATACGAAATTAAGGACAATATCGCTCCCGATGTTTTTCAGGTGGTAGGCTACTCGTTAGGAATGGAGGCTCAAATTGAACAATCTCAATTGCCTCGACAGATAAATACAACCAAACAACCTGATGGAACATTTTTAGCAGATAAAATTTTTGCTCTCGGAACAATCGGCTTTGGAATACAATCTATTGATAAACAAAATGATACGTACCATCATAACGGTGTTTACAAAGTAACGATGCAAGTTAATGGAATTACACAAATGCAATACGTATTTGACAAACTGAATTTTAATGAAGCTCGATACATAAACACATTCATAGACTATGCAACTTACATTGAGAAGAAAACACGCATTCAGTTATTATACAGAAATAAAGGCAACCAAATTTCAACGATTTATACTATAAATAAAAATGATGGACAGATTGATATTCAAGAAGGTATGTCGTATGTCGTTACAATCATAGCAGAAGATATCAAAGGAAATATTACTAAAATTAATATTCCTGTGGAAGGAAAAAAACAGGAAATCAAAGAACCACGCCCTATTGTTGATGGAAAATTATTAATCGCAAGCCGTGACCAATATTATACTTTTGAAGGAGGAAACGTATATTTCCCAGAAAACACATTTTATGAAGATTTTTTAGTGCAAATAAGTAGTAAAAACGATACTTTGACCTTGCATAATTCTTCGACAGCTGTGCATAAGTTTTTTAACTTATCCTTTGATAATAAGAAATTTAAAGAAGATGAAATTTCGCAAGTGTTTATCGCTCGATTAGATGAAAAAAATCGTCCACTGGCAGAAAAAACGATTTATAAAAACGGGGCTTTCACCACTCGAACGCGTAATTTAGGAAGATTTACGCTGATGAAAGATACAATTCCGCCTGTGTTAAAACCAATAAATTTCAAGCAAAATGGAACAGTAACAACATCAACCCTAAAAGTTGAAATAAAAGATGATTTAAGTGGAATAGAAAGTTACTCCGCATCACTCAATGGCGAATGGGTTTTGTTTGAGTATGAACCCAAAAACCGAATGCTGACTTTTGATTTTTCAGACATAGATACTCAAAAAACAGATACTTATAAGTTGGAAATGACAGCGAAAGACGGTGTAGGAAACTTACAAAAGTTAGAGGTAATATTTAAAAAGAAATGAGTATAACTATTTTATTTTCAAGTAATTATTTTTAAATAAACTAAATATATGAAACGTATTATTTTTACAGAAAATGCGCCTGCTCCCATAGGGCCTTACAACCAAGCAACATTGGCAGGAAACACTTTATACGTATCAGGACAAATACCTGTGAATCCTAAAACGAATGAAGTGGTATCAGGCATAAAAGAGGCTACGGTTCAAGTAATGGAGAACCTTAAAGCAGTGCTTGAAGCAGCGGGGGCGACTTTTGAAAATGTGGTGAAAACAACCATTTTTTTGAGTGATATGAATCAATTTACAGAAGTAAATGCCGTTTATGCTCAATATTTTGACGAAAAAACAGCTCCAGCTCGTGAAACTGTCGAAGTAGCGAATTTACCAAAATTCGTTGAGGTCGAAATCTCTTGTATTGCGGTGTTATAGTCCGCAATGATACAATGAAAAAAACTGTCCAGAAAAGTAAAATTGATTCATAAAATACTTATTTTTAATTTATTAGCTGTATTAAAATTTTTAATTTAGCTAAAAATTGTATGATAAAAGGCTTTTTCGGACAGTTTTTTTATCAATCTACCATAAATAAATCAGAGGCAATGCCATCAGACAAGAATTTTCCTTCTTTGGTGACTTTCAAGTGATTATTTTCTATTGTAAGACGTTTGTTTTCAATGAATTTTTTAGCTTGTTGGAGCAAATATTCCCAATATGATTTTCCGAAAAGATGTTCGACCTCTTCCAATGAAATGCCTTTCATTGTTCGTATACGGGTGATAATGAGTTCGTTATATTGGTCATTTTTTGAAAGTACTTCTTTTTCAGGGGCAAGGGCATTTTGCTGAACTTGTTGAATGTATTTTATGTTATTGGCAATGTTCCAACTTCGTTCTAATCCGTTGAAACTGTGAGCCGAAGGACCAATTCCCATATATTTTTTTCCAAACCAATATGCTGTGTTATTTCTGCTGAAATAGCCTTCTTTTCCAAAATTAGAAAATTCATAGTGCTCAAAACCAGCCTTTTCCAAAATAGAAATCATCTTACAAAAATGTGAATACGCCTGATTTTCATCAAGTTCAGCAATTGTTCCTTCTGAAATAAATTTGTGTAAAGCGGTTTTAGGTTCAACCGTAAGTGCATACGCTGAAATATGCGGAATATTGAAAGACAGTGCTTTACGTAAATTTTCTTCCCAACGTTCATCGGACATATTAGGCATTCCGTAAATCAAATCAATGGTTATATTGTCAAAAAAATCGGGAGCTTCTGACAATAACAAATTGACTTGCTCGCTGTTATGGGCACGATTCATCAATGCCAAATCTTCATCAAAAAAAGATTGTACACCAATGCTTAATCGATTTATTTTTAATGATTTAATTTCGGATAGTTTGTCTTGAAACGATTTATCTTGCCTGAAAAAATCATCAGGATTGGCTTCCAGAGTGATTTCAGCTGTTGGGCTTATGTCATAATGTTCAAAAACAGTTTCCAGAATTTTGTGAAGTTCTTCCGTAGTTAAAATACTTGGTGTTCCTCCACCCAAATAGACTGTTTGTAATTGGCTATTTTTGGCTTCGTTTTTTCTCATTATCAACTCCTTACAAATAGCATCAACCATTTCACTTTTTCGTTTTAGGGTTGTTGAAAAGTGAAAATCACAGTAATGACACGCTTGTCGGCAAAACGGAATGTGAATATAGAGGCTATGCAATGTGATAAAAAATTAACGAATGCGGTTTTCATTTTGTTTCACAAAAGATTCCCAACTGTTATATGATTTTTGTGATGTGGTACGTCCGCTGTTAAAAAAATGACACACAGCGACGGCTAAACCATCTGTTGAATCGAAATATTTTGGTAATTCTTTGAGATTCAGCAACTGTTGAAGCATTTTAGCGACTTGTTCCTTTGAGGCATTTCCATTACCTGTAATTGCCATTTTCACTTTCTTGGGTTCGTATTCCGTGATAGGAATCTGACGTGAAAGCCCTGCAGCCATCGCTACACCTTGTGCTCTGCCTAATTTGAGCATTGACTGCACGTTTTTGCCAAAAAATGGAGCTTCAATCGCCAACTCATCAGGATGATACGTGTCAATAAGTTCAATAGTCCGGTCGAAAATTACGCGTAATTTTAGGTAATGGTCATCGTACTTCTTTAATTGTAACTCATTGAGTTGCAACAATTCCATCTTTTGTTTTTCAACTTTAATCAACCCAAAACCCATAACTGTTGTTCCTGGGTCAACACCTAAAATAATTTTCTCCAAAACCTTGATTTATAACCAATTATTTTACATTAACCACAATCGGAATTGTGAATTGCGTGCTTACTTCCAATCCTTGTTTTGTGGCAGGTGCGATAGGATTTTCTCTCGAAATATTACTTAAATGTGTTGTTAATATTTCTCCGAAAGACTGCTGTGCGGTTGCCAAAAGCTCAATAGCTTTTTCCGAAGCATCTACGTTTACCAAAGTGATTTCTCCTGAATTATCAACTTTGATATGCACCAAAATTTTGTCCTCAATAGGAGCTACTGCTTCCAATTTTTCTTTTTGAAGCTTTCCGTATAGCAATTTTACGAAAGAAGTTTCAAAACATTTTTTCTGCTCTTCTTTGGAAAGTGTATCCACACAAATCCCCTTGAAAATGGGATACGTATCTACATCATCACGGTCAATTTCGTTGAATTTGACCTCCGCAATAGAGTCTAATTTTGCTTGTTTTATTTTTTCCTTTTCCTCGTTTGTTAGATTTGAGTTACTTCCGCCACAAGCCGCAAGGGCAAAAGCCAACCCCAAAAACCAAAAGCGATATTTCATACTGCTATTCCATTTTTAAAATCAGGTCTCAAAAGTAGTATAAAAAAATGACACAAAAAAATAAAACGATTTTTTTTTTCGTCAAACACAGTTTTAACAACACTTAACCCCCGACAATCTTTCAGAGACCATCAGGGGTTAAACATTTATAAGATTTCTTAAATTTTAAATTTGGTAGTGATGCACAAAATATGATACATAGAATATATCCAAAATTGATATGGAAAAAGACAACTTCAAAGGTTTTTGTGTGATTTTCAGACTTTTGGGAAAAACAACAAGTTTTTCGTACAGCAACAGCACGGCGAATTCTATGTCGCAATCGGGTGTTATTTCCTTCTATATCAGTGGTATATTTCTTTCCGTTTTTGCGATTATCTTCCTGAAAAACAGCAACAAAAGCCTCCCAATTATCCACACAAATATTTCCAAAGTTCACTCCTAAATCTTTTAATTTTTTATGGATTTTTTGAATTGTTTTTTTGTTTCGTCCGTCCATTACCTCGCTACAATTTCCTTCGTTTCAGGGCAATAGGTATAAATAAGCCATTTTTTTATTTTCCCCTACAAAAGTCCAAAATTGGCTATGCCGAACCGCTTCGTTAGGTTTCATCAATCTTTAAATATTTATAAAACAACTTTTTGTATTTAATTTCTCGGTAAAAACCAACCAATACACAGAAAATATTTTTTGACACTAATTTGCTCTACTGTGGAAGTATCTCGAATGCCAACACTTCTAATTAAAAGCAAAATATCTGATTTACAGCCTTTGTAAGTCAAATTATGGTCTCCCATAAATTGACGATAATAATCTTTGCAAAGATAATTTTGTTTTCCATAGGATTTAATGCCATTTTTGGCTACCTTCACTCTCTGACAATTGAGGCAATAGAGTTTTATTGATATCGGCATTCAACAAAAATACAACCTTACTCACTGATTATCATTTTTTTATATCTTCACACTTTATAAAACATCACCAAAAATGTTAAAATAATTTGAAATTAATTTTAAATTTCGTAACTTCGTGGGCGAATAAAGCCTTTTGTTTAATTAATCAACACTATTATTTATGAGAAAAACGTTATGTTTTTTAATGTTTCTCCTATTGGGAATAGGAGGCATTTCAGCACAAGAGATTACAGTCTCAGGAACCGTTGTTGACGAAGGAGGCGTCCCTGTCCCTGGAGTTAGCGTCGTTGTTAAAAACACCACGCGAGGAGTGGCAACTGATTTTGAAGGGAAGTATACCATCAATGTCAATAACAACGATGTGTTAGAGTTTAGTTCAGTTGGTTTTCAATCCTTTTCCCAAAAAGTAGTAGCAGCGGGGGGGGGTAAAACGCTGATTATCAATGTTGTACTAAAAGAAGAGGCACAAGAGCTTGACCAAGTAGTTGTTGTTGGCTACAAGGTAATGAAAAAATCAGATGTTACGGCATCAGTGGCAACAGTGGAATCAAAAGACCTCAACAGAGTGGCAGCGCCTAATGTTTCCACTTTATTGCAGGGAAAGGCTTCAGGAGTGCAGATTGTACAATCAACAGGGCGTCCGGGAGCTAATTCAGATGTTCGTATTCGGGGAGTGGCCTCTACGGGCGGAAATACGTCTCCTCTTTGGGTAGTTGATGGCGTAATTATGCACGGAACACCCAACATCAACCCACACGAAATTGAATCCGTTTCAGTGTTAAAAGATGCATCTGCAACAGCACTTTATGGTTCAAGAGGCGCTAATGGAGTAATTCAAGTGACTACTCGTTCTGGGCAACGAGGTGTTACGTCGGTTTCAATTTCTACACGAACAGGTTTTTCAGACTTCTCTATGGGAAACTTCAAACTGATGAACTCACAACAACTTTATGATTACTATCAAATGTTTGGCAATCCTGACCGAATTCCATCTGGCATCACTGCTGATGTAACTGCCAATGATTTTAATTGGTTAAAAAATGGAACGCAAACGGGCATCTCCCAAGATCATAACATTACGCTTACAGGAGGAGGTGAAAAATCACGAACTTTCTTCACCTTAGGGTACTACAACGAAACAGGATCTGTGAAAGGTTATGAATATGACCGAGTGAGTTTTCGTTTAAATCACGATTACAACGTAAGTGAAAAATTTATTTTAAAACCCAAAATATCAGCTAATTACAACAAATATAGTGATAGACAGCATTCACTCTATGATATGTACTTGAATATGCCTTGGGATAATCCTTACAACTCTGATGGAAGTCTTATAAATCCGCAAGCAAGCGGTTTTTCGGGGAAATGGTATGGCAGGGATAACAGAAATTATCTGTACAATTTGCAGTATAACTACGGAAAATCAAATGAATTCAATTTAATGGGGAACTTTGATTTTGAATTTTCAATTCTTCCAAAATTAAAATTTATATCTACAAATTCCACCACGTTATATTATTCCGATGGATTAACCTATGTTGACCCTAAATCTACGGCAGGGGTTGCTACAAGGGGACAATTGTCAAAGTCAAACGCCAAACGATATACTAATTTGACCAATCAAACCCTCAAATATTCTGATGTGTTTGGAGCTCATTCGTTGAATGCACAACTTGCTTACGAATTTAATAACTACAAATATCAAGATGATTCGGCAACGGGAGAAGGTATCGTTGCTGGTTCTCAAATTTTGGGAAACACATCTAAACCAAGAACCATAGGCGGAACTGCCAATGACTATGCTTTACAATCGTTGTTCTTAACAGCTGATTATGCTTATGGAGGAAAATATGTAGTTGAGGGTTCGGTTCGTAGAGATGGGGCTTCCAATTTTGGATTGAACACAAAATATGGTATGTTCTACTCAGGAAGTGTAGCTTGGAATGTTCACGAAGAAGCATTTTTTAAAAATAATATAGTAAACGTACTGAAACTCAGAGCAAGTTACGGAAGTTTGGGAAATAGACCAAGTTCATTATATCCTCAATATGAACTTTATGGATTGGGATATACCTACAACGCTGCTCCTGCCATTGTTCCAAGTCAACTTGGAAATGAAGACCTCGAATGGGAAAAATCATACCAAACTAATTTTGGTTTAGATGTACGTGTTTTTGACCGATTGAGCTTAACTTTGGAATACTACATCAAGAATACTTCTGATTTATTGTATTTCGTGACACTTCCCGCTACTGTAGGCTACACAGGTTATTGGGAGAATATCGGAGGTATTCGAAACAAAGGATTTGAAGCTAATTTTTCGTGGGATGCTTTTCGAAAAGAAGGCGGATTTAATCTTACGGTTGGCGGAAACGTAGGTGTTAATCGTAATGAAATTACGGAGGTTTACAACGATAATTCTGTGATTCGTAGCACTAAAATCACCAAAGTAGGAGAAGATTTTAATTCTTGGTATATGCGAAAATGGGCAGGAGTTGACCCAGCCAATGGAAATCCGTTATGGGAAGTAGTGGACCCTACCACAGGAGAAATCTCAACAACAACGAACTATAATCAGGCTACACTGCAAATTGTTGGAACTTCATCGCCTGACTTCTTTGGAGGATTCTTCTTAAACGGAAGTTACAAACAATTTAACTTTGGAGCCGATTTTACGTTCTCAAAAGGAGGATTGGTTTACAATGCAAGTCGTGAATTATTTGATTCTGATGGTGCTTATCCAACTTATAATCAGATGCTATTGGCTGATGGTTGGTCTCGTTGGCAACAAGCTGGTGACGTAGCCACACATCCAAGAGCACTCTTTGGAGGAAATAACAATTCAAACAAAACATCATCACGTTATTTAGAGGACGGAAGTTATTTACGTTTGCGAAATGTTCGCGTAGGATATACTTTGCCCGAAGGTGTAACACAGAAATTGCGTATGAAAATGTTTGAAATTTATGCTTCCTTTGATAATCTTTGGATAACTACCAAATATTCAGGAACAGACCCAGAAGGAGGCATTGATGGGGTTATTTCATCTCAATACCCTATTTCTAAAAAAATGTCAATTGGTTTAAATCTCACTTTTTAAAATAAAATGATTATGCAAAAATATCGATATTTAATAATAGTAGCACTTATAGCCTTTACAGCTTGTGATATAGACCGTTACCCTTATGATGCCATATTGGCAAATAAAGTAGCAAACGACCCAAGTAAGGTGGGAGAAGCAACCCTTGGCAATTATTCCGTTTTGAAAGGAGACGCCAATGGAGGTGGATTTGCGAATATGCTCCATCAAATGGGAGAATATGCCGGAGATAATGTAAGCCTCAGCGGGACAACCACGGATAACTTATTCTACACCTACAATTACAATAATTTAGTAACAAGTTCTCGCACTTATAGTTTCTGGACAAGTGGCTATAAGGCAATTCTTGGGTGCAATAAAATTATTGAAAATTATAAAGAAGGGGAATCAACAGCCCTTGACCAACTTTTGGGTGAAAATTATTATATGCGTGCCTTTGTACATTTTCAGTTGGGAAATGTTTTTGGCAGACCTTATTCGCAAGGAACAAACAACCTTTCTGTTCCATTGAAATTGCTTTCAGACACAAATGATATGCCTGAACGAGCAACCGTAGGAGAGGTTTATGCCCAAGTATTACAAGACCTTTTGAAAGCCGAAACTTTACTCACAGTCAGCAAGGGTAATAGCTATGTTTCAAAAGAAGTTGCACAAGCCTTACTTTCAAGAGTTTATCTCTATATGGGAGAAAATACAAAGGCAATAGAGTACGCCGACAAGGTCATCAATTCGGGTAGATACACCCTATTGGCTACTGACGAATTGAAAAGTTATTCAGTGAAAAATCCAGATGAAAACAAAGAAACAATTTTTTGTTTCAAGTACGTAAAAGAATCGGATTACAATCACGGTTGGTACACCATCGGATCGCTTTATGCTAACATTTTAGGAGTAGGTTGGGGAGAAATGTACGCTTCAGCATCGTTACTTGATTTGATGCGACAAAATCCTGATGATGCCCGTTTCGGATGGATTTCTCCGCAATACACACTCAGTAATGGCGAAAAAGTTCCTGCTGTGTATTGGGTTGATTCCTCCTACAAATACATATTTAGAAATACTTATGAAAGTGGAGGTAACACGTATTTCAAAGAAACCGAAAACAATGTAGAAACTGAATATCAGGTACAAGAAGAAACAGTTTCAGGCAAAACGTTGTATTATTTTACGAAAAATGGTGTAAAAACCTATGTTTTGAAAGACTATGATATGATTAAACGAGGTGGATATCCCAAATTTTTTATTATGAAATGTTCTTTACAAGAAGATACGCCTCAATTATGGTCACCTGTGGTTTCACGACTTGCTGAAATGTACCTGAACAAAGCGGAAGCCTATGCCAAATTAGGAGATACATCTAACGCTCTTGCCAATTTGAATATTATCCGAAATCGGGCAGGAATTTCTCAGTACACAGCAGTTAGTGACTTTCCATCAGGAAAATCATTACTTGACGTAGTTTTAGATGAACGTCGTATGGAGTTAGCTTTTGAAGGACATCGTAAATTTGATGTATTCAGAAATAATCTTACACTTAACCGTAGATATCCAGGAACGCACCTGGTCGGAAGTAATCCATTCTATGAAGTTGCTCCGACTGATAACAGAGTAGTAGAGTATATTCCTCAAAATCAGATAAATGCTCAACCTACTTTGGTGCAAAATCCGTAGAATATTTTTAGGAAATTAAAAAATAAGAACAAGAAAAGGCTGTCTGAAAAGTGACAGCCTTTCGTGTTTTATATTCTGTTTGAGAAATTAAAATTTAGCTGAGAAAATCTTCGGATTGATGTTCAAGCTGCACCAAAACCAGTCCTGATAACCTCTTGCATTAGGAGTGTTTTTGAGAGTTTTGAGTGAATTGGTAGTGAAATAGGTTGAATATCCCATTTGCAAACCAATGTAAGGCTGCACTTTAAGTGTATAGACCAAATCGATTTCGTTTCCTAATCCCATTTTTTTATTTCCATTGCTATCAAAGGTTTTTGCAGCTGCTCTGAAATGATGCCAAGTGGCTGATAATGTGCTTTTTTCGCCCGTGCGGAAATTTGCAGTCAGATACGGATTAAACAAACCAACAGGATTCACACTTGGCACATAAAAGTAGTCCATAAATCCGTAAAATTTGTGATTTGTTCCTGAAAAAGGATTGAAAGCTTTGTCTTTTGCCGAAGTGTCATCAACTGCTTTTCCGCTTAAAAAATCCATTCCTGCTGCCAAACTGAAAATGTCAGAGAATTTGTATCCTGCATTTAGTGCAAACATATAAGCACTTTTGGAAGCTCCCAAAGCATTTTTTCCTGTTTGGAAGTAAGATGTAAGTCCGTATTTCCAATCAGAAGAAGCCCCTACGTAGTGAAATCCGAAAGTTTGCATATTGTATATTTTGTCAGTTGTATTATTATCGTCTTTATGACCTAAATTGCTGAATAAAAATGAAATGCTGTTTGTTTCTGAAATGTTCCATAACCCGTGAAATGTTTCCATATGCTGATAAGGTTGTGCATTGGTTGGGCTAAAATACTGTCCTGCGGGATTATTAACATTGAAATTTCTACTATCATAATTCTGATTAAAAGCAAAGAAACTACGCAGTAAAAAATTATCAGAAGCCTTCCAATTGAGATTCACCGCATCGTGGCTTCGTCCTGCGGGATGCCAATCTAACGAGCCAAAAATACGGTCATCATCTAAAACAATCATTTGTCGCCCGATTTTGGCTTCTAAATTTTTTGCCAGCGGAAAAGCGGCATACGCTTCAAACACAGATATTCCGCCTGTTTTGTCAGTTGTTTGAATTTGAGGAGCTTGCCCCCAAATGTTTACGTTTTGAAGCGAAACAAACAGCCTCAAATTGTCATCATTTTTGTAGTCAAAATTCAAACGAACTCGGTTGTTCACCAAAATAGCAGGTTGTTCGCCTTCTTGCAAAGGGCGATAAGCTCCGTTTCGATACTCAAATCGCGGACGGATTTGTGCCGAAAGCGAAAATTCATTACGTTCTTCCTCTTGGGCATTTGCCAAAGACGGACAGAGAGTCAAAAAAACTCCACAAATTGCTGCTGAAAAAAAATGTGTTCTCATACGCACATAGTTAGTTTTAAGTTAAAAAATATTTAAAATTGTTCATCTGTAATTCGTAATCGCGATACATATATATATATGGTATAATTTATCATATTCGAGTTTCTTATTTAGAATAAAAATAAAATACTCAAAATTTCACATTTCATATTGCAAATATAATAAAAAGTTTTTACATTTGCGATAATAAGATATAAATATCTTTTTTAACAATGACAACAACAAATAAAGAAACAAAGCAGGTTAAAAAGAAGGGCAAATATTTCAAGTATTTGATACCTTCGCTGGTGGGGGTGCTGCTTGGGTTAAGCGGATTTTTATTTTACATATCCAAAGCACATTCTTATCTGTCAGATGACCCGAAAGCCTGTGTGAATTGTCACATTATGGCGCCTGAATACTCCACTTGGTTTCACTCTTCACACGGGCGAAACACAGTGTGTAATGATTGTCACGTTCCGCACGACAATTTTTTCAGAAAGTATTATTTTAAAGCAAGTGATGGTTTAAGGCACGCAACGATGTTTACTTTCCGAATGGAGCCACAAGTAATCACGATGCACAAGCCTGGGCAAATGGTGGTGCAAGAAAACTGTATCCGTTGTCACGACCAATTGAACAGTGTGGTAGGCACTAACAAAGTAACCGCCCAAATGGCACACGCCGACCAAGGAAAATTATGTTGGGAATGCCATACTGATGTTCCTCACGGTGATGTGCGAGGGCTTAATTCTGCTCCTAATGCACGCGTTCCATTAGCTTCTGGGCCCGTACCTGATTGGCTGAAAAATATGGTAGACAGCAAACAAAAAGGGAAGTAATAAAAAAATCTTCATATTATTAAGAAAACAAAATATAGGACTGACAATTAATACACTTAGCGATGAAAAAGAAAAATTGGTTAATCGTAGGAATTTTGGCTATCGTAACTTTCCTCTTGGGAATGTTAGCCAATTCAATTATGGGAAGAAAAGCCGAAGCGCAAATCATTTCCCGTGCAAATACTGACATTGGTGACTTTGAAGCCCGAAATGAAATTTGGGGAGACTATTACCAACGTGAATATCAATCGTGGTTGCAAACTGCTGATACCACTTTACGCACTAAATATATGAGCAGTGATAACGACGATTTGTTGGCAGAACGCCCTGAAATGGTAGTTTTGTGGGCTGGGTATGCTTTTTCAAAAGATTATACCGCTCCACGTGGGCATATGCACGCTGTGGAAGATGTTACTCACACTTTGCGTACGGGAGCTCCCACCGATTCAACGCATTCACCTCAACCAGGAACTTGCTGGACGTGTAAAAGCCCCGATGTTCCACGATTAATGAACAAAGTAGGCATCGAAAATTATTACAAAGCACCTTGGGACGAATGGGGAAGTGAAGTGGTTAATCCGATTGGTTGTGCTAACTG
>JBGYFE010000125.1:0-4435 GCA_041819925.1 Capnocytophaga sp. | reverse complement strand
TTGCAGATGTAGAGATTCTTAATGGTCCGAATCGATTGGGTGACGTTCCGCACTCATTTAATTTTTTAACTCGTTCTTGGTTGATGTCAAAACCCACCACAGGGTACTTGGTTGCAAAAAGCCGCGCCAAAGGTAATCCCACATAGCCTAAGCCAATAACTGCTATTTTGTGTTTCATTTTTTTTGTTTTATTTCGTTTATCTGTAATTAATTTATTGTAAATCCGTATGTGTTAACTCACAAATCTATTTCAAGTTACTCCAATACCAATCCACAGCTTCTTTCAATCCTTCTGCAAATTTATGTGTAGGTTGGTATCCCAAATTTTTTTGTGCTTTTTCGATGGAAGCCAATGAGTGCGGAACGTCACCCAATCGATTCGGACCATTAAGAATCTCTACATCTGCAATTTTGGCATCATACGCTGAAAGGTACTTTCGCAAGAGCTCTGCCATATCTTTGATAGTAGTTCTATCACCAACAGCGGTGTTGTACACTTGATTGACAGCTTCTTTATTTTCAGAGATTAAAGCCAAAAGGTTCATTTGAATGACGTTATCAATATATGTAAAATCACGTGAATACGTTCCATCTCCATTGATGGTTGGCGATTCGTGATTGATAAGTTGAATTACAAATTTTGGAATTACGGCAGCATACGCTCCTTTGGGGTCTTGCCTTCTTCCAAAAACATTGAAATATCGTAAACCAATAGTATCAAAACCATAAGTTCGTTGAAAAACATCAGCATAAAGTTCATTTACATACTTTGTTATAGCGTACGGAGAAAGCGGTTTCCCGATAACATCTTCCACTTTGGGAAGCGACTTTGAATCTCCATAAGTAGAAGAACTGGCGGCATATACCAATCTTTTCACGCCCGCATCTCTTGCTGCTACGAGCATATTAAGAAATCCTCCCACATTCACATCGTTGCTTGTGATAGGGTCATTAATGGAACGCGGAACAGAACCTAAAGCAGCTTGATGGAGCACGTAATCCTGATTTTGACACGCTTTTTGACAAGTTTCTAAATCACGAATATCCCCCTCTATCAATGTGAAATTTTTATTTGATAAAAAAGACTCGATGTTGTGTCTGTGTCCGGTTGAAAAATTATCCAAAACCGTAACTATGGCGCCAATTTCTAATAATTTTTCACAAAGGTTGGAACCAATAAAACCCGCTCCACCCGTAACTAACACTTTTTTTTCTGCTAATTGTGTAAATGACATTTGTATAATGTTTTTGAGAAAACAACCTTTATGCAACTAACGATTTTTTATTTTTTCAAAAATATAATTTGTGGTGCATAATTCAATTTTTCCCTGTTTTTGTAAAATCAATAGATGATCACACAGTTTTGTGAAATTTTCCGTGCTCCAACTCCAATTATCGAAATCTTCACTAATACTGTGAAACATCAAAATTAAAGCTCCTTTCCTATTAATGCATTCATCTACCAAACACGCTACTTGTTTCCAGGAGTTGCTACGCATTATGGGGACAGAGTACATAACGCGATCAGAACACTCACGCATAATCGTATCTTGGTAGGCCCACTTGTAGAACGCAGGTAGGCGCCAAAACGTACTTAATTTTCGAAAGAAAATCCGCAAAAATCTCTTCTGTTTTACTTTAAGAGAAACCCTCAAGTAACTTATTTTTTTTGTAAAAAGGATATTTTCTGATTTTTTGAAATACTCAACATTCAATCCTGAATTTGGACTAGCAAAACCTAACGATATTCCTTCAGGTAGCCCCATCCAATTCACAATCTTACGGTAAGAAGCGTCTATATCACTCTCTGTGTTAAGATGCTTGTCTCCGTGCAAAGCAATTTCAAATCCATTTTCCTTTCCGAAGCGGTTGATATCAAAAATTGACATCGGGGCACCATTGTGTGGTAGATTCTCTTCTGAGGCTGTTCCATCAACGTACCCAGTAGTAACATTAAGAGTTGCCGGGATCCCCCTAGGAACCAATATTTGGTCAAAAGCAATTACATTATCTCCCCTCGCATCGTCAAAAGAAAAACCAATTAATGCCTTGTTCATATATCTTCTTAGTGTATTTTGTGTTATTTTCTAAAAAAAATGTTTAATTTCGAAAAAAGACTGTTACAAAAACAGTCTCACCCATATTGAGTGATGCAAAAGTATAACAATCACCGACGGCGGCACAAAGGTATGTATTTTTTTTGTGATAGCAACGAATATATTTATTTTATGAAAAAAATAACAAAAGAGTAAAGGGATATGCTCACTTTACTCTTTTGTCTCACTTTTTTGAAACTAATTGATTCCCTTTACAGAATTAGAAGCTTCAACAACTGTCCAGTGTTGTATTCCTTGACTATCAACTCTACTTTTTTTCATTTTGATAAAACCTCCGTACGGAATTTCGATGCCACTCATCTGTTTTGTACTCCACCGGCTAATAAAAACCTTAGTAGGTTGATTTTTGGTGCCGAACAACAATTTTAGAGAAGATTTATTTTTAGAATTGTTTACATAGTAAAATTCAAAATTTGAGACGAGAATATCATCATTCAGATATATTGTTGAAACCGTCTCCCCGACATAGTTAATGGCTGAGTCTTTTAAACTTTTTGAAACAAAAGAGTTTGCAGACAGATTTGTTAGAGTACTTTCTTTGCTAAACGTTAGTAAAAAATTGGGATACAAGTTCGAAATAGAGTGTAATGCCCCACTGTAGTTGTAAAAAGGAATTTCGTAGCCTTTTACCAAAAGGTCATTTATTGCAACATCCTTCATATCTTCTTTAAAAGAATTGGGGGTGATGTTGCGAATTGCGGCAGATTTGTATGTGGCTTTGTTACTTGCTTCAATAACTGGATTTTTGATGGAAATATTTTTAGTTCCATTTGTTTTTACACTTAATTGATCACACACGAAAAGTATTGGAGATAAGTAAATTGATTGTTTTTGGTTTTGCACACAATCAACGAATTTAGGATTGATAATTTCTGTTTTAAAGAAATCAGATTGGTGATTATGTAGGTAGAGAGCGACATTTTTTGAATTATAAAAGGTTGGGTTATGAACTTTTATAAAACCTCGTACATAATCACTTGGCGCTGAGATAATAAGAGCATCCCCCTCGAAAACGGGGTCAAAAATTTCTACTTCAAAAAAACAATTTACCAAATTATTTTCCCCAGCTTTGAGTATATGAGTCATATGGGTTGACATAGAAATTCCTCCAGTGTAGTATGTTCCATTCCCGTTGTTTCTCACAATAGGTCTGTATATGCGTAGTCCCACTATGCTTTCTCCATTCCAACTAGGTTCTATATCAATGCCATAGCCAGGATTTTGCCCTCCTGTGTTTTCTGCAATTACATCATGGATTTCAATGTCATTTCCAGATTCAATGGAGATGCCTTGTCTCCTATTATCAGGTAAATGCGGGTTGTAAATTCTGATGTTGTTACAATTTCTTAAATTCATACCATCTCCCCACATTTTTGTAATAAAGGCGTTGCGAATTACTATGTTACTGCAGTTGGCTACGTTTATTCCATACGCCCACTGCCCTGTAGTGCCCAAGTGGGTATATTTATCACCTTCTATATTCGGGTTTATAAGCGTAATGTTTTTCTTTCCTCGCAAGTCTATCACTGAATAAACCTCCAATCGATTGGGCTTAACCTTTATTTTGGCATTTTTTTCGAAAGTTATTGTGCAACCATCCTTTGGGAAAACGCCAAAACCATCTACCAACTCAATCTCATACGTTCCGTCTTTAATCAATACATTTGAGTGTTTACTCACCACGTTTTGAAAGAACGTCCTAAAATCACCTGTTACATTTTTTGGAGTAATTACAAAATCATACTTCTCAGAGGTTGGGGTTTGCTGAGAGGTTCCACCTTGTGTTCCATTCGTGTTATCGGTGTTTGCTGCACTCTCCGCAATGCCCTCAGCCGTACAAGCACCTAACACTCCTATTACTAAAAGTAAAGTAATAAATGTTTTTTTCATTTTGCTATGTTTTTTAGTTAATAATTAAATCGAGGCAAAAGTATATAAAACTATTTGATGCACAAAACAGTCTTATCTTTGAGTGGATAACAATTATGGAATGTAACTTATTGTTTTTTAGTTGTTTATTTAGATGGTGTAGCTATTGTTATATGATTTTTTTTTGTCTTTTACATTGTTTATCAGTGTTTTATGTGTAAAAGCGTTTCTGTTTTGATGTACGGAGATGTTTTTAACGCATAAAAAGAATGTTTAACGTTTGTTGTTTGTATTTAACGTTTCTAAAAAAGTTTTTTCTTTCAAGTGTTTTTTTTGCGTTTAGTAAAAAAAATAAGAGAATTTACTTTTAATTCAAAAGTATAAACATTATAAAGGCTAAAAAGCAATGTTGAGTGTTTATGTGCTTCCATACCAGGTGGTTCAAGCGA
>JBGYFE010000124.1:0-3363 GCA_041819925.1 Capnocytophaga sp. | reverse complement strand
TTCTATTATCTTATAAATATCCATATATACCTCCTTTTAGAATAAATAAAAAACAAATTTGTATCAAAATATTAAAAGAGAAATTTAGCATTGAGTATATAATAAAAGAGTTTTATAAGAAAGATGTAAAAGTTTCTTTAAGTGATTATTTTGGAAAAAAAATAGCTTTGTCAGATAATAGTGATTATGAAGAATTATTAGGGATAAATATTTGCTATGTTTCCTCAGAAAATAGTAGTTTGTTGGGAATAAACATTTGTAATTTCGAGGAAGAAAATCTATTTCTATATGTTACTTTTGAACTACAAGACTCTAATATGATTTCTTTTTGGCACACTTTCTTGGATATAATTACTTCTTGTAGCTCTATCTTAGAAGTAAAATCAGGAAATATTACTTATTCTAATCATCAATTATTTTTATTAAGAAAAGATTTTGGGATGTTGTAGAAATATATAAGAAATATTACTCATTCATATCATAAAATTTTTTCATAAATTTGTAACACGTTCTTTGACATACTAATTTTTTAGCAACGGCGTTTTCTCGGGTGTGGGTTACGTGCAAGTTCCGTATTTGTTGGATACGAAAATTAAAGTAACTTTTGACGGAATTACGTTGAACACCGAACGCCAGCTTATTGCAGGGAAACTCGTAACGACCTATGATAAGTTGGAGGAGAATCTTATAAATATTTCTGTACAAACAAATAAAATCAAAGAAATACTTCAAAACTATAAAGGTACTAAAAAGCAACAAAAAGAATTGGAAAAACAAGTTGAGGAGATAAAAGAAAATCTAAAAAAAGTGGATGAATTGCTGAAAGGAGTAACTGATTTGGAAAAAGAAGTTACCAAATTAAAAGAAGAAGTTACCAAATTAGAAGTAAATAAAAACAACCTAATAGAAAAAGGAAAAAAATTTGAAGCCAATGACCTAACAAAAATCAATGAAAATATAGAAACATTAAGCAATTATTCAGCAAAACTTAACAAAAAAGAAGATACAGGAGGGGCAATTGCCGGTATTTCGCAAGATACTTATTTTGATGGAGTTATTAATGGAGTTTCTGTCAATAATAGAATTTTAAGCGAAAGTTTGCTTTTAAAAGACATTCCGATAACGAAACCTATACGTGTGCCTGATGATGAGGTTTCTTTTGAAACTTTTGAGGTGAACAACGAATTTAAAGTAATTGTAAGTACCTCTAACATAAAGGATGCTGATTTTGAAAAACTAAAAAATGAAACAGAAAAAACAAAAGGAATTGTGGTTTGGTTGCATTATACCAAAGACAAAAATCAACTCAAATATAAAATCAACTATGCAGACAATTATTTTTCTAAAAAGCAAGATATTGAAATTTTTAGAAGAATAATGAGAAAAATGTTGGAAAATGCCGATATAACAGATAATTGGGGAGCTTTGGTTATTGGTAGTACGCTGGGAGTAAGCACAATGACTCATAAGATGATACAAACGCCTGCTGATTACGAAGAGATAGGGGAAAATGGATTGGAAATACAACTGTTAGAAAAATATTATGATTATTTACACGAGAAAAAGAAAAAGAACGAATTTCGTGGAAATATCATAGAACAATCAATAAACGACCAAGAAGCCCTGCTTGAACCTGCTTTCCAAAATAATACGGTAGATAAAACTTGGTTGGAGAAAGTTTTTTCACAAGAAATAATACAAGAAACGTTCAAATTGATAAAGGAAACAGATTATTACAAGATAGGTATAGGGGTTGAAATATCAGGAGGAATGGAGGCACAATCTGGAATTAAAATAGAATCATCACTAATTTACGGAAACATTGTGTTTTTGGGAGGAAAAAGTGCAGGATACCTTCACTCATATCGAGGAGGAGAACTTGGTGTAGGGGGAGTTACAGCCGTGTCAGTTGGCGGAAATATTGGAAAATCAAATTATGTAGCTTGGAATCACGGAATAAAAAACCAAAAACAATTTCAAGGAGACTATACATATAAGAGAGCAGAAGCGGGGGTAACAACTGGAAGTATTACAGGAGGAGTTGATATCTCAGTTGGTCTTTCAAGAACTTATGCAGAAGGAACCGATTGGAATGCTTTTGCTTTGGGAAGAAGTGCTGGAATTGGAGCGGGGGTTTCAACCATCGCAGTTGTAAGTGGAACCTATGGAAAAGGAAATGTTACCTTTTATAACGAGGGCGCTGTTGACACATCAAAAACGAAAAGAGAAATTTTAAAAAGTTATATTAAAATTTTATTTACATTAGGTTTATGAAAACAAATAAGACATTTCAAATAATTAGTGTTGTCATAGGGGTACTTGCCTTTTATGCAATCGTTTTTTTCTTGTATAAAGATTATCAACAAAAAAAGGAAAGTAGAAAAAAATATAATGAAAACACCTCTTACTATATTTCAGGACAAGTTTTCAAAATAACAGAGATTTCTGTTCAAAGGTATTGTTTACATATCAAACTGGATTCTTTCTGTATAAAAAAGAAATCTCCTGATTTATATTATTTTTCAGGAATTTATGACAAAGAAAATAATGTGGCTCTATTGGTTGCCCATTTAGGAGATTTTGATAAGGACACAAAGGAAGAATATCCTTATATTATCGCAAAGTATGATTATGATGAAAAAATAGACACCCTTATCAGTTCTAATAAAAACTATGGATTTCATTGGGTTGATAGCCCAAGTATTGTTTCAGATAAATTTTATGGGGAATTTTTATCTAAACAAATGGATACAATGCAAAATCCTATTAAGTTTTAGTTATAAAATCAAAATATAAAGTTCTTTGACATTTTTTTAGTCTTTTTCTCAACAAAATTTTGAGCTATAACGAAGCAAATATGCCTTTGATAATCAAGGAAAGATGACTTACAAAGCCCTTGTTAAGGGTAAGGAAGATAGCTTCGGGGTGGTCATAAAGCAGAAAGACACGCTGAAATACGAATTTCATTTCCAAACAGATAACGGATTGAAAGTAAGCTCTGAATCTACTGAAAAGGGCATTTACAAACTTTCCCGCAAAGGATTGTTTGACTTTGCCGAAGAAGAAGTTTGGGTAGTTGCCAAAGACCTAAAAACCGACAAAGAGGAAGTCATTGGCAAATGCGTATTGGTTCATTTGTCTGAAAAAGAGGTAAATGTAGTGCTTGTACCGCTGCAAGAAGGTTTAAGTATTAACATTGATGACTTACAAAAGATTTATGCCCAAGTGGGGGTAAGGCTGAACGTTACAGTTGATGCTGTTTTCCCGACATCGGATAAAATTTCCACTGACAATGCCTTTGGCGACCTTTCAACGTATAGCCCTGACCAGCAAGCATTGATTGAGAGGTTTCAAGCTGACAGA
>JBGYFE010000123.1:0-23456 GCA_041819925.1 Capnocytophaga sp. | reverse complement strand
GTTTTCTTACTCTGACCAGTATAGTTTTTGAAAATGAAAGGAAAACGTTCGTTGGGCAAAGATACGATTTACTTATATTTTTGAAAAGTTAGTAAAGTGTTAAAATCATAAAATAATTGTGTTAACTTTGCAATTTTGCAAGGGAATGTATTTGAATTTATTTTCTTATAAGATGATTTATGGCATAAAAATTGTGTCGACTCTACTTCTTTTTAAAGGAAATTAAACAAAATGGATCGTCGAAATTTTATCAAAAAGAGTTTTTTGGGAGTGGTAGGAATAACAGCTCTGACAGGTTTATACGCTTGGCAGATAGAGCCTCATTGGTTGGAATTTGTGCGTATGAAAATGCCTATCAGAAATCTGCCAGATTCACTCATTGGCAAAACTTTGATGCAGATAAGCGACCTTCACACAGGGCATCGAGTGAGCTCTGATTATTTGATAGATTCTTTTCGCGAGGCTTCAAGTTATAATCCTGATTTTGTGGTTTATACGGGTGATTTCGTAACTGCTCATAATCATCAAGTGCTTTACGATACGCTTGAAAAAGTGATGCAACATTGTGTGAAAGGCGAACTTGCGACCATTGCCATTTTAGGAAATCACGATTATGGCATCAATTGGGCAGAAATTGAAGTAGCTGACAGAATTACAGAAATGCTTAATGCTGAGCAAATTACGGTGCTTCGCAATCAGATGTTTGAAACAAATGGGCTGACTTTCATTGGGTTAGAAGACCTTTGGGCACGTCAACTCAATGCCGATAAGGCGTTTGAACGCTATGATTCGGCAAAGGCAAACATTGTGCTTTGTCATAATCCAGATGCGTGTGATTTGGATATATGGCACGGCTTTCAAGGGTGGATTCTTTCAGGGCATACGCACGGAGGGCAGTGTAAGCCACCATTTTTGCCTCCTCCCATACTTCCTGTGCGCAACAAAAACTACACAGCGGGCAAATTCGATTTGTCAGACTGCAGAACCCTCTATATCAATCGCGCTTTGGGGCACTCGCAAAAAATACGACTAAATGTACGCCCCGAAATTACGATTTTTGAACTTGAAAAAGCGTGAGAAAATTTAATGTTATAAATTTTTATTAATTGTTGAAAATCATTATATTTGCGTCTTACTGATTTACAATATAAAAAAAACAAAAATATGTATCCATTAAGAAGAAATAGAAGATTGCGTATGACAGAGTCAGTGCGCAGCTTAGTGCGGGAGACTGTGCTTTCTCCCAATGATTTTATAGTGCCTCTATTTGTAGTGGAAGGAAAGGGTGTAAAAGAAGAAATCGCCTCGATGCCCAATTATTTCCGATATAGTTTAGACTTTTTGGAGAAAGAAGTAAAAGAATTGTGGGCATTAGGATTGAAATCGGTATTGCTCTTTGTGAAAGTGCCTGATAATTTGAAAGATAACAACGGAAAAGAAGCTGTAAATCCTAACGGTTTGATGCAACGAGCTATTAAAACAGTGAAAAATGCCGTTCCGCAAATGTTGGTGATGACCGATGTTGCGCTTGACCCATATTCTGTTTATGGGCACGACGGAATTATCGAAAAAGGGCAAATTGTGAATGACCTTACTGTTGATGCTCTCTGCCGTATGAGCGTTTCACACGCCGAAGCAGGGGCTGATTTTGTAGCACCAAGTGATATGATGGACGGACGCATTATCAGTATTCGAGAGGCTTTGGAGAATGAAAATTTTATCAATGTTGGAATTATGGCGTATAGCGCCAAATATGCTTCGGCTTTTTATGGTCCGTTTCGTGATGCACTCGATAGTGCGCCTGTTGATGCTCAAAATATTCCGAAAGACAAAAAGACGTATCAAATGGACTATCACAACCGATTGGAAGCCATCAGAGAAACCCGAATGGATATAGAAGAAGGTGCTGATATTGTGATGGTTAAACCAGGACTTTGTTATTTAGATATTGTCCGAGAGGTGAAAAATATGTCAGAAGTGCCTGTGTCAGTGTATCAAGTTTCAGGCGAATATGCAATGATTAAAGCCGCTGCCGAAAAAGGATGGCTCAACCACGATGCCGTAATGCTCGAACAAACCGTAGCTATCAAAAGGGCAGGGGCAGACCTCATCGCTTCATACTTTGCCAAAGATGTAGCGAAACTGATAGGATAATAATTCGTTCCATAGAAATATATTTCTTTATAAATAGTTAAAAATCAATTCATTTGCTATAAGAAAAAGTTAAATTTAAAATGCTTTTATCTTTTTCTTTTGGTTTTAAGATTTTGATTTTTAGCTATTTATATTTGTTTTATTGTGTAAAAATCTGATGTTCAATGTTTTTTCTGGTGAAACAAACATTGGTTAATTCGTGTTTATTTTGTTAATTTGCGAGAGAATATTTAATCACTCAATAATGAAAAAAACACATTACCTGATTGCAATTTTGGTAACGATAATCATCGGAACATTATTGCAGTATTGGCTCTGTTGTTCTTGTTGCGAGTCCGCTTGCAAAAATGACACAGAAGTGGTTTCGGAACAAATTGTTTCTGAGCCTGTTATGACCAATCAGATGACGCTCGAAGGTTTTTCAATTCATTCAGAACCTTTGAACTTGCAGCACTCTGATAACTTCACTTTTTTGAAGAATTCTTATGAAATTCACCAACCTATTTCCGAAGAATTAGGCGGATTAGTGGATAAAGCGAAAGAACATTTTGCTCAAAATCCAGCCAAAATTTTGGAAATTATTGGTTTCTACTCAAAAGATGAACCCAATCCGTCACTTTTTCCAACTATTGGTTTGGCAAGAGCAAATGCTGTTAAAAGTTATTTTGAAAAAAGAGGATTTCCTGCGCGCCAAATCAAAATTTCAGACCATCTGAATGACGAACTTTCACAACAGACCGATGTTCCGACACGAGCGACACGCTTCCAAGTGAACGAAATTTCGGAGAGTGTTCTTCAACAGGAAAAAGAAAAATTAGAAATTTTTGCGGTGGAATTGCGTAAAAATCCGATTCGTTTGTATTTCGAGACGGGAGAAGCTCAAATAAATCTGACCGAAGAGGAGCGTAACCGAATTGCTGAACTGAACACTTATCTTACCCAAGTGGAGAATGCCAAAGTTTTGGTTGTGGGGAATACGGATAATGTAGGCAAACGTGCAGCTAATTTGCGTTTAGGACAAGAACGAGCAGAGTTCGTGAAATCATATTTGATAAGCAATCATTTTGCTGAATCGGTGATTGAAACCACATCTAACGGTCCTGATAAGCCTATTGCAAGCAATAACACGCAAGAAGGACGTGCCGAAAATCGAAGAGTTGAAATTACGTTGAAATAAAATTGTTAAACCTTTAAAAAAAATAGATATGTTTTGTTGGATTATACCTATCATCGTTGGGCTTATTTGCGCCCTATTGGGATATTTGCTTGGTAAGATGCTCGCATCTGGAAAGTTGAATGAATGTGAAAAATCACGTGCTCAAGCACAAAGTGATTGTGAGAAAAAGAGACAACGTCTTGAGGAAGAATTAAGAAACAAAGACAGTGAGTTACAAGCCAAAAATAAAGAAATTTCTGACCTTTTGGAACGAATAAAAATATTGGAAAGCCAATTAAAATCAGCTGAAGAGAAATCAAATCAAGCAGAAGCAACTCCTGTGTTTTTGAAGCAAGAACCTGTGTTGCAACCTGTTGTTCCGCTATTTGTTTTTGATGGAGCAAAAGCAGCGCTCGTTTTGGGCAAAAAAATAAAAGAAGATGATTTAACCATAGTGGAAGGCATTGGTCCTAAAATACAAGAATTGTTCAAAGAAAAAGGCATCACCACTTGGAAAATTCTGTCAGAAACTTCAACAGAACGTTTGAAAGAAATTCTCACAGAAGGAGGCGACCGATTTGCTATCCACAATCCTGGAACGTGGGCACGCCAAGCCGAATTAGCTTACAAAGGAAAATGGGAAGAACTTAAAGAATGGCAAGACTTTCTTGTAGGAGGAGTTGAACCGTCATAGATGTAATATTTTCATAATGAACTTATTTTGATTTTTGTAACCAAACAAGGAATTTGGGCTTTTTTGTGTGAAGCATAAAAAACCAGTTCCTTGTTTGATTTGATAGAGGTACGATAGAAAAGAGAATTTAAATCAAAAACTCTTGTTTATAAGATAGTTAGGGAGAAATTTTCTTGCTTTTGTTGCTAATTGATTAAGAAACTAAAAGGTAAAGAAGATGTAACCTAAAAAATATTGAATAACTTCTCAAATTAATCTTCTTTTGTATATCTGACACGAGGTATTTTTAGTGTAGAACTCTTCTGGCTGTGTTGCTTTCATAACACTTGCTATACAAAAACAGAATGTCTTGAATTTTATTTGAAAGAATAGCGATGTTTAATATATTGCAAATCAAACAATTAAAATATTATTTAAAATAATTCTATATAACTTTGTTTTTATTTCTAAATTATGTATATATTTGCACCCGAATATTACATTATTTAGATTTAATAAAAATAAAAATGAGAAAAGTAATAGTTTTATTGATAATATTAGTTGGGGGAGTTACAGCCAATTTTGCTCAGTCAATAGCAGGGCTTCGTGGAAAAGTAACAAATGAACAGCATATTCCGTTGGTGGGTGTTTCTATTGCCATAGAAGGAACTTCACTTGGAACGACTACCGACCGACACGGTTTTTATCGGTTGGAGCGTGTTCCCGTAGGAAAACAAACTATCATATTTAGTTATGTCGGTTTTAAAACAGTTATAAAAGTGGTTGATTTTCAGCCTAATGCAGGAAGAAGTAACGACCCACATATGCACTATGATATTGTATTACAAGAAGATGATATTGTGTTGCAAGAAGTTGAAGTGATTGGACGTAAGGAAAATTCGTACAAAAACACGGTTTCATTCGTCGGTACTAAAACTGCTACCGCTCTTAAAGATGTTCCGCAAGCTATCGGATATGTAACCAAAGAATTGATACTCGACCAAGGTGCAAGTACGGTGAATGACGTGGCGAAAAACATCAGTGGAGTAAATCAATATACAACTTATAATGATTTTAGTATCAGAGGATTTCGCACTACGGGCAATCGGAATTCAGGAAATATGATTAACGGAATGCGAGCCCAAACGAGCTTATGGAAACAATCTTCTTTGGCAAATATTGAACGTGTAGAAGTTATCAAAGGACCTGCTTCGGTGCTTTTCGGAAATGCTTCCCCCGGCGGAATTATCAATCGAGTAACTAAAAAACCTCTTATGGAGTCGCAAAATAGTATTTCAGCGACAGTGGGAAGTTTTAACACCATTAAAACATACGGAGATTTTACGGCTCCACTGAATAAAGCTCAATCGCTTCTTTATCGATTGAATTTAGGATACGAAACAACCGATTCATTTCGTGATTTGCAAAGTTCTGAAAACTTGATTGTTGCACCTTCGTTTTCGTTTCTTCCTAACCCAAAAACACGCTTAAACATTGATTTGGTTTATCAAAAAATGAACGGAAAAGTCGATAGAGGACAAACCATTTTTGGAGATGCCGATTTATATTCAGTACCTATTACGCGTTCACTCAGTGCTTCCAACGATTTTTTGAAAGAAACAACAATGAACGTAACTTTCGGGCTTACTCACAAGTTTACGGATAATTTTTCGTTCAACGCCACATATCTAAACTCTTCATATACAGAGAATTTGCAAGAACACAATCAAGCAAATAGTTATTATATGCAAGAAAGCGGAAAAGCCAATACGGGAGACCCAAACAAAATATTGATGCAAGCCTTGCTCAGAAATCGGTATTTCAGAAATAATAGTTTCAACAATTATTTTAATTACAATTTCAAAACAGGAATTGTGAAACATACGTTATTATTAGGATATGATTACTTTCAAACCGATTTATTGCCTGGTTCTTCTCAACTTACCGCAGGCGGATATTTACTTAAAAATGGAAAAACAACAACCACTTACAATCCTGCTAATATAAATAATTACGTATTGAATACTGATGGAACGCCTCAAACCAATGTTGCTGTTTTTGACCTCAGTAACCCGATGGCAGGCAACGGAATGAAAGACATCGGTAAGTATATTTTTACGCCAAGTAGTTTGACTCCCTACCGACAATATTCGCACGGAGTGTATTTGCAAGAACAGTTAGAAATCAGCATTGTAAAAATTCTGTTAGGACTTCGCAAGGAATTTTTTACGGATTACTTGAATTACAAAACCGATACGGAATCAAAAATAGAGCAACAAGCTCTTTTGCCTCGTGTTGGACTTATAATTTCGGCTTCTCCCAATATAAATCTGTATTCAACTTGGGTAAAAGGATTTGAAGTACAATCGGCTTCCATTCAGTCTGACCCTGAGCGTTATGGAGGTCCTTTTGACCCAATTTACAGCGAATTATACGAAATAGGAATGAAAACAGATTGGTTTAACCGTCGCCTTAGTGCCACAATTTCAGTTTTTGATATTTTGCAAAAAAATACGTTATATGACGCTCCACAAACAGGAAAACCCGACTGGAAAACACAAATAGGAGAAGAGCGTTCACGTGGATTAGAAATAGATGTCGCAGGACAAATATTTCCGAATTGGAGTGTGGTGGCAAACTACGCCTATACCGACGCTCGAATTACCAAAACAGTCACCAATTCCGAAAAAGATTTTGATATGCAACGCCCCAGCACACCTCGTCACGCAGGAAATATTTGGACAAAATACATTATCACACACGGAATGTTTAAAAATTTAGGAGCTGGTATAGGGTATAATTTCGTTACGGAACGTTATGGACAAGTAGGGCGACGCACCAATACTACCGTGTATCCGTCGTATGGATTGGTGAATGCCGTTTTGTATTACAAAGTGAATGATATTCAATTACAACTGAATATCAACAATTTATTCGACAAAATACATTGGGTAGGCGGTTATGACAAATTGCGTTCTTTTCCGGGAGCTCCTCGCAACGTGAATGCTTCTGTAACATACAGATTTTAGTTTATTGTGTTTTTCTTTTGAAGTTTATGGTGTGAAAAACTGTAATTCTTGCAATATTTCGTTTGTAAAAATTGCCATCAGATTTTTGCTGAAACCAATTCAAGTAACCAATCTCAAAACTTAAATTTGGCAAAATATCATAGTTTATACCCAAATAAATTCTGTTTTGCTCAAAAACATTTTTTGTGATTTTGCTTCCTGCGTTGATGTGAATTTCGTCGCTTGCTTTCACTTTTAAGTATCGCTCATTTTCAATTTTCACCAGCGGAATTGTTGCCTGCAATCTGTATCGAAATCTGAAATTTCCGAAATAGAATCCGTTTTCAAGTTCGGTTCTCGAAGGATTTGTGTTGTGAAAGAAACGAGCCTCTGCTCTGTATCTGTGGTCAAGCGTAAATTTTTTTAGCTTCTGTTTGTATGAAAATTCAGCGTGAGGACGAAGCTCAGGAACGGTTAATTTTACATCAGCTTCTGGGTTGTTGGGATTTTGCAAAAATAAACACATTCCAGCAGAAGTTTCCCAACCACTTTCACCCAATACTCTGTGTATATGACTTCGTATCAGAAATTGATGTTGTGCCGTTGGGGAAATGTAATGTCTTTCCTGAATTTCATTTTGGAAGTACCATTTTTCATTGAATTTGAGTGTGGTAAATAATCCGTACCAAGCTAAATTTTGTTCCGTGATATTTTTTTGTCCGTATGTAAAATTGATTAATAAGGATAATAAAAGTATGATTATTCTTTTCATTTTTATGTTTGAAATATTTAAAATATTGTGCAAAAATACAATAGAAAATGAATTATGCTATTTTGTTGATGTTAAATTTAACTCTTCCGAGCTATTATTTGTGAAAAAAATGTATATTTGCTTCTCAGATTTTTTTTGTTATGCATAAAGCAGGATTTGTAAATATTATAGGAAATCCCAATGTGGGAAAATCAACATTGATGAATGCCTTTGTAGGCGAAAAACTCTCAATCATCACATCAAAAGCGCAAACAACAAGGCATCGTATTTTCGGAATTGTTAGTGGTGATGATTTCCAGATTGTTTTCTCTGATACACCTGGAATTATAAAACCTGCCTATGAACTTCAACATTCAATGATGGATTTTGTTAAAAGTGCTTTTGAAGATGCTGATATACTGATTTATATGGTTGAAGTAGGGGAGAAGGAACTCAAAGATGAAGCCTTTTTTGCTAAAATAAACCGAATGACAGTTCCTGTGCTTTTGCTGATAAATAAAATAGACAAATCAGACCAAGAGCAGTTAGAAAGTCAGGTAATTTATTGGAAAGAACAAGTTCCGCGTGCTGAAATTTACCCAATTTCGGCGTTGGAGGGATTTCAAACTGCCGAAGTTTTTAACCGAATTATAGAACTTCTGCCTGAATCGCCGGCCTTTTTTCCGAAAGACCAACTTACGGACAAACCTGAACGTTTCTTTGTTAATGAAATCATTCGAGAAAAAATTTTATTGAATTATAAAAAAGAAATTCCGTATGCTGTTGAAGTTGAAACAGAAACTTTTGCCGATTCGGAACAAATTATTCACATTCGTTCGGTGATTATGGTAGAACGTGAAACGCAGAAAGGCATTATCATCGGGCATAAAGGTGAGGCTCTCAAAAAGGTAGGGATGCAAGCCCGTGCTGATTTAGAAAAATTCTTCGGAAAGCAAATTCATATAGAAATATTCGTAAAAGTCAATAAAGATTGGCGCTCCAATGCCCGACAGTTGCGACGTTTCGGATATAAGGAAAGCTGACGAGATTAACGTTATAAAAATATCCTACAAGGAAACTTTCAATTAAATTGGTGTGTGAAATCCGTTTTAAGATTTTGGGTTTTGCGTTCCTAATTGGATTAGTTTGACAGTGAAAACTGCTTCAATAACAGTGAAAACGAAATACGGAATTACCACAAACAAAGTGTCAGCAACGGGGGTTTCCGTTGATTTTTTTACTAATGGAAATACAAAAATGATAACAGCTCCCATACGAATCAACGCTGTTCCTAAAAAGGCGAAAGCTGTATATTTTTTTAGGAAAGAGAAAACGGTGTAAATGACACTCAATACACACAACGAAAGACTGAAATGAAACAGACAAATTTTATCAATACCCAAAAAAAGTGGAAACTGATAGTATTCTTTCAGTGTTTTTAAAATAAAATAAATCAGTGCAGTAAAAAGGGAAACAAGAAGAAAAAAACGTATAAAAATTTTCATAATCACGATTTGTCAGACATATTTATTGCTTGTCTGATGATGGAATACATAGCCACAAAAACACCAAAAAGAGAAAGGATTACCGTAAATAACGGATACAAATTCGGAAACTTTTTGTCAAGCCAACTCCCTCCGAGGGCGCAAATGGCTATGGTGACAGCCATCTGCAAACCCGCTTGGGAAAATTTTATCCATTTATTTAATTGCTTTGTCGGTAATTTTTTCATTGACAAACTGAGGTTTTGCACCTTTCATTGTACAAGAAACGTTGAATACAGCACCAGGTTCAATAGAAAGCTTGTCTGCAAAAACTTCTCCTTCAACAATGGCAGTTGCTTTTAAACTTAGCATATTACTTACGCGTAAAGTACCTTCAATTTTACCCTCTATGTCGGCGTTTTCACAAGCGACAATGCCTTTGATAAATCCTGTTCTTCCGACAACTAATTTTCCGCTGGTTTGAAAATTTCCTTCGATTTCGCCGTCAATTCTGAAATCGGTTTTTGAGACAATATCTCCTTTAAATTTCGTCTCGGCAACAATTCTATTGCTGCTTCCAGATGATGTGTTTTCAGCCATAACTTTTTTGTTTTCTTTAAACATAATTTCTTATTTTAAAAAGATTAAAAATCACCCCCAAAATTAATATTTTTTTTGTTATAATAAAAAATAAAAATTCTTTTTTTTGAATAGTTATTTTTAGAGATGAATTTTTTTATGCGTAAATAGTTTGTTTTTAATTATTTGCATTGAGGAAGCAAAATTCCAATACGGTAACTACCGCATTGGAATGTAAGGAAAATTTAAAAACTTAATTTATTATGAAAAAGAATTCTTATGATTAATCCACGTTGTCGTGCAAAAACGAATTATTTCGGCGTATTTGAAATTCGCCTGAGCTATCCTGACTGATAGATATTCTGGAATGACTATTTTCAGATTGGCTGCCACCAAAAATATGGTTGTAATTTTGCAAACGATTAGAACGTTTTGCCATTACATCTGAAATTTTGCTGTTCACGGGGTCAATTTCCTCAGAGTCTTCTTCTAAAAACATACTTATCTGCCCTTGCTGGTCAACGATCGGTTGAGAGATTTCAATTTCTTCTTCCTCTTTTTTATACAGAATAAACTCGTTGCTGCTTCTCTCTACCGTAAAATTGTTGGTGGGTTTTGCCTCCAAAAATGTTTTTTCCAGCTCCATATAGTCCTCTAATGAATGCCGAATTTCGCCTTTGGCATTTACCGTTGGTGTTACTTCCTTTTGTGCTTCATATTCTTCTGAAAAATCATCGCTCAGGTGATAGAAAATCGGTTTGTCAGAAGTTTTTTTCACTTCTTTTATAGGTTCATTCTGTTTTGCAACTTGTTGTTGATGAGGCTGTACACGTTCTTTGGGTGTGTACGTAGCGTTGTTTAGGGTCGCTTTGGGTTTTTCAATGATGGTAAACAATTGTTCTGGTGCAAGCACCTCACAATCCACCCAAATATTGAATAAATCCGCCATTGAAATACCTTCTCTCTTCAAGTTTGCAGGAGGCGTTTGCACAGCGGGTGGCGGCGTTGGTGTCGGTGTAGGGATAGGTTGCGAAGACTCCCAATTCAGGGTGCTATTCACAATAGGAACTTTTTGCTCCGTAAGTTCCCGAACTACGGTTTGTGAATCATCAAGCACGTGAATTACCTTCTTGGTTTCAGCATTAACAATTTCACGTTGTTGGTCAGCATCAAATCCTGTGGCGATAACCGTAACAGAAAGCGCATCGCCCAAATTCTCATCTTCACCAATACCCATAATGATATCCGCCATATTGTCACCAGCCTGCATCTGTATGTAATTGTTGATTTCTTCTACTTCTCGTTGTGAAGCCTGTTTGTTCCCGAAAACTATCAACAATAAAGCGTTTTTCGCACCCACGATTTTATTATCATTCAAAAGAGGAGAATTCAGCGCTCCTGAAATAGCATCATACGCTCGATTTTCACCTTCGGCGATGGCTGAACCCATAATGGCAGTTCCTCCATTTTCAAGCACAGTGCGAGCATCACGCAAATCTATGTTCACGATGTAGTGTTTACTGATAACCTCAGCCATTCCTTTTGCGCCTTTCAACAAAATTTCATCGGCTTTGGCGTAGCTCTCTTTGATGCCTAAATCTCCATAGATTTCCGTAAGTTTATTGTTATTGATAACAATGAGGGAATCAACACATTCTCTTAATTTTTTTATTCCGGCTTGGGCTTGTTTGCTTCGTTTTAATCCTTCGTAGGTGAAAGGCGAAGTTACGATGGCAACAGTCAAAATGCCCATTTCTTTGGCTTGTTTGGCTATCACGGGAGCTGCTCCTGTCCCTGTTCCGCCCCCCATTCCAGCAGTGATGAAAACCATTTGTGTATTGCCTTCCAATACTTTACGAATTTCCTCTAAACTTTCTTGTGCAGCTTTTTCTCCGATTTCGGGGTCTGCACCTGCTCCTAATCCTTCTGTGAGAGTTACTCCCAATTGTATTTTATTGATAACAGGGCTATTTTCAAGAGCTTGGGCGTCTGTATTACAAATCACATAGTCCACACCTTTAATTCCTTCGATGTGCATATGGTTCACAGCATTGCAACCGCCACCACCCACTCCGATGACCTTAATAATATTGCTCTTGCCTTTGGGTAAATCAAATCGTAGTCCTGTGTTGTTTATATCATTCGTACTCATAACTATTTGTTTTTATTCGCTACTATCTAAAAATTCTTTTATTTTGTTATTAAATCGTTCCCAAAAATTTCTGCTTGTTCTTGGTTTTTCTTCTATTTCAGATTCGATTCCTTCTTCATTAAGGGAGTCTGCTCCCTGTGGCATTGTTGCAGTTGTATTCGCTTTTTCAGATTCTGTCGCTTTTGGAATTTCTCTGATTTCTTCCATTTTTTGGCGGATAGCTTCCTCTGCTTCATAATCGATAGCACTCATTACCAATCCGATGGAGGTCGCATAAATGGGTGAAGTTATTTTTACATCTGAATTGCTTGCCAAATGCTCATTCGGATATCCGATTCGAGTGTCCATTCCTGTAATGTACTCCACCAATTGAACGATGTGTTTTAGTTGGCTACCTCCACCTGTAAGAACTATTCCCGCAATGAGCTTTTTCTTATGTTCCTCGTGTCCGTAACTTTTTATTGTATTGAAAACCAATGTAATGATTTCGCTTACACGTGCGTGAATGATTTTGGAAAGGTTTTTTAGTGTAATTTCTTTGGGTTCTTTTCCCTTAATTCCTGGAATGGAAACGATTTCATTATCACGATTTTCACCAGGCCAAGCCGAACCAAATTCAACTTTAAGCATTTCGGCTTGTCGCCCTAAAATAGCACAACCTTCTTTGATGTCTTCGGTGATGATATTTCCTCCCATCGGAATTACAGCCGTATGGCGAATGATTCCGTCTTTGAAAATCGCCACGTCTGTCGTGCCTCCACCAATATCCACCAATGCTACTCCCACATCTTTTTCTTCGTCGCTGAGCACCGAACTTGCCGAAGCAAGAGGCTCTAATGTGAGTCCGGTGAATGACAAACCTGAAAGCTCCACGCAACGGGTGATGCTTTTGATTGAATTCACTTGTCCGATAACCAAATGAAAAGAAGCATCAAGCCTTGACCCAATCATTCCGATGGGCTCACGAATATCGCCTTGGTCATCTACTTTGTATTCTTGCGGAAGTGCGTGAATGATTTTCTGACCTGGCGTTAATCCGATGCGATAAACTTGCTGTTTTAGTTGTTCTAAATCTTCCAAATCAATCAATTTTTCAGCATCAGGTCTAATGATATAATCACTGTGTGAACGACTCAAAATGTGTTGCCCAGCGATGCCTACCACCACGTTTTTGATTTGCAATCCCGTTTTTTCTTCGGCATCACGAATTGCTTCTAAAATTGACTGCGTTGTTTTTGTGATGTTATGCACCACGCCTTTATTAATCCCTTCGCTTTTGGCTTGTCCGTAGCCCAAAATCTGGATTTTTCCGTATTCATTCTTAGTTCCGACCATCGCAACAATTTTGGTTGTTCCGATGTCTAAACCAACGTAATATTTTTTATGTTTCATATCATTATGTCTCATCTTATTGTATATCAGAACTTTATTAAGCAGTCATAAAGGATTTCTATTTCTTAAAATGTGGCTGTTTTCTGAAAAAATTAACGTTTTTTTGAAAAAATGCCTCTCAAAAACGCAAAAATAAAAAATTATTTCGTACAAACCACCTGATTTGCGTATTTTAAATTAACAATTTTATAAACATTTAATGTTTTGCTTTTTTCCATCTGTTTATAGAAGGCTTTTAAATTGGCTTTTTTCTGTTCAACATCCTCTAAATCACCCCAAATTACCGAAAAATCTGCTACTCGCATTTTGAGTTCATACTCTCCGTTATTTCGTATTTTCACCTCAGTGATATTCTTTTTGAGAAATTCGTCTTTGTCAATAAATTTTATTAATTCGTAAGTGTTCTCCCACGCTTTTTTGGTCATATTTCCTGTTACGAGCGGAACTCTTGCCGAAAAAGAATCGGACAAAGGCATTTTCGTTCCTTGTGAATCCATATAGTAAAATCTTCCGTTTTCAAAAATTCGAGCAATGGGCTGTCGTTGTTTTACATTCACGTTAAGCACACCGTCGATAGTGCAAAAAATTTCTGATTTTTCAATCATTTCGTGGTTGTCTAACAGTTTTTCGATTTTGTCAAGCTCTAACAATCCGATGCGATTTGAAAGTTGTGAGTTATTGAGAATCATTCGGCGAATTGCCCCATCGGTAACATACATATCCGAACTGTGGTGGTCAACAAAAACTTCCTTCACAGTTCGTTGTTTGCTTCGGCTGCTTGCAAAGGCTTGCAGAAAAATGGGCAACAACACGATGGTCGCAATTTTTACTATTTTTTTGATTCGTGGGTTCATTTTTTTATGAAAATGCTTTTTTGATTCGTTCTACTTCCGCTCCAATATCGCCCGCTCCAACAGTAAGCAACAATTTCGGACGTTTTTCTAACAACATCGGAATTAATTCCTCTTTTGATACCAACCTTTTTTGTTTCGATTGCACTTTTTCCAGCAATTTTTCAGAAGTAATTCCTTCGATAGGCAATTCCCTTGCGGGGTAAATATCAAGCAATATCACATTGTCAAATTTTGACAAACTTTCGGCAAATCCGTCTAAAAAATCGCGGGTTCGGGTAAATAAATGCGGCTGAAAAACAATGGTTTTTTCCTGATTCGGATACATTTCATCTACCGCTTGAAACAAAGCGTTTATCTCTGACGGATGGTGTGCATAATCGTCAATGAAAACAAAATCTTTTTCTTTAATGATATATGAAAATCTGCGTTTTACGCCCTTGAATGTTGCCAATGCCGTCAATAATTTTTCAGCAGGAAATCCCGCTTTTACGCCCATTGCCACCGCTACCAAAGCGTTTGAAAGATTGTGTCTGCCTGGTTTTGGAAAAGTATAATTTTTAAATACGTTTCCATTGTAGTGAAAATCAAAATGATAACTTCCGTTTTCGATGCGTATGTTCTGAAACGTAAAATCTGAATTATCTTCTAATCCGTAAGTTTCTCCGCTGATATCTAATCCATTACGAGCAATGAGACTTCCGCCTGATTTTATTTTCCCTGCAAATTGATGAAATCCTTCCACCAAACTTTTCTCATCGCCATAAATATCCAAATGGTCAGCGTCCATTGAGGTAATACAAGCAATATTGGGCGAAAGTCGCAAAAACGAACGGTCAAATTCATCGGCTTCAACTACGGTAAATTCGTTTCCGTTAAGAACCAAATTGCTATTGAAATTCTCTGCAATTCCGCCCAAAAACGCACTCACCGAAGCCCCACTTTCTACCAAAATATGAGCGAGAATGCTCGATGTAGTGGTTTTTCCGTGCGTTCCCGCCACTGCCAAACAGAACGAATTTTGCGTAATCAAACCCAAAACTTCCGAACGTTTCACCACTTGAAAACCATTTTCTTGAAAAAATACTAATTCTTCGTGTTCTTTCGGAATGGCAGGCGTGTAAATCACCAAAGTTTTTTCAATATTTTTGAAATTTTCGGGAATATTGCTTATATTTTCAGTAAAATGCACATTAATTCCTTCTTTTTCCAAAGATTCTGTAATTTCAGTTGGTGTTTTGTCATATCCACGCACGTTTTTCCCGTTTGTATTGAAATAACGAGCCAATGCCGACATTCCGATGCCGCCAATGCCAATGAAATAAATATTTTCTATGTTTTTGAAATTGATTTCCATAGTGAAATTAACATTTTTATTCTTGTTTTGTTTCTAAAAGTTCGTTTTTTGCATTGTAAAAACGAGTTTCTTTCTTACGCTTGTTATGCACTTGATAGGCATCTAATTTTCCGCTTTTGTAAGTGTAAGTCGTAACTTCCGAAATGCTTCGGTCTTCACAGATTTTTTGCTGAATAACGCCATTTTGATAGGTTTCATCACAGCTTCCTTTCTCAGTAATGTAACGTTTTGCGGAAATTTTTCCGTTTTGGTCATATGTTGTGCTACTTTTTCCGCCAATACGTTCGGTTTTGAGTTTTCCGTTTTGGTAAAACTCTTTCGTTATATTTTTAATATTATCCACTTCCTTGCTCGGATTGCCATTTTTATGGAAATTTGTATAAATTTGATTCGCTCCTTCTTTCAAATCAAGGTGTGTTTCCATTTTTTGAGCAATTTTTCCTTGCGTGTCATAAACGGTACTTTCCACAATATTGCCTTTGAAAGTACTCTTTCTCACTTGTTTTCCTTCAGAATTAAATGTCTGTATTTCAGAAATTTTTCCGTTAGAGAAAATATAATCAGACTTTAAGTTCTTTTCCTTATTTATGAATTTTCCCGTTCCGATGAATTGGTTTCGGTCGCCTATCTCAAATTCAAATTTTTGTTTGTCATTATCAAGAATATATTTTCCTCCTTTCAGAGAAACAACTTTTGATTCGTAGGCTTTTTTTATCATATCGCCATTGATGGCGTTTGAATGCCCTTTTTTGAGTAATTTTTGTAATTCCAAATAGGTGTTATAATTCAAATATTCACGAATTTCAACAATTCCTTTTTTGAAGTTATTGCTTTTTGTATCTACAAAAAACGAGCTTTCAAGCTGTGTTTGAGTGAAACCTTTAAATGAGCAAAAAACGAGTATGAATATCAAAATTTTCTTCATTGTTATTTCAATTTTTAGTTTTAATCAATTGGATAATAATATCTGTAATGTCTTTTGTGGCATTGGGTTGTGCCATTTTTTTTATGTTTTCGGCAAGTTGTTTTTGTTTTGCCGTATCAGTTATTAATTGGGAAAAAACAGTTTCAAATTTTTCATCTAAATCACGTTCTCGCAACAATATAGCTCCGTTTTTATCGGCTATGGCTTGTGCGTTTTTGGTTTGATGGTCTTCGGCAACATTTGGTGACGGAATGAAAACCACAGGCTTGCCCACAATGCAAAGTTCACTCACCGAACTTGCTCCCGCTCTGGAAATGATAAGGTCGGCAAGATTGTACGCAAAATCCATTCGGTCAATGAATTGCAATACTTTTACGTTTGTACTGTCATATTTTTTATATTCTTCATAATACAATTTCCCGCATTGCCAAAGCACTTGAACGTCCAATTTTTCAAAGAGCGACAGATTTTTCTCCACAAGCTGATTTATGCGTCTGGCACCGAGACTTCCACCCAAAACCAAAAGTGTTTTTTTGTTAGGATTTAGCCCAAAAAACGAAGCTGTTTCGTCTTTATTTACAGTAATATTCAGCAAATCTGACCGCACCGGATTGCCCGTTTTTACGATTTTTTCTTTCGGAAAAAATTTCTCCATATTGTCATAAGCAACACATATTTTCTTTGCCTTTTGACAAACCCATTTGTTGGTAACGCCCGCGTGTGAATTTTGCTCCTGAATAACAGTCGGGATACCAAGCCATTGAGCCACTTTGAGCGTGGGAGCAGAAGCATATCCGCCTGTACCGATAACCACATCAGGACGAAATTTTTTGATAATCTTCCGAGCTTTCCACAAACTACTGATGAGCTTAAACGGAAACATCAAATTATCAATCGTAAGTTTACGTTGCAAGCCTGAAATCCACAATCCTTCAATGGGAAATCCTGCCTGTGGCACTTTTTGCATTTCCATACGGTCGCTTGCTCCAACGAACAGAATTTCTGCATCGGGAAAACGCTTTTTGATTTCGCCCGCAATGGCAAGTGCTGGATAAATATGTCCGCCCGTGCCGCCACCTGATATGATGAATTTTTTCATTTTTTTTGTTTATTTTTTGTAGTAATTGCCCTGTTTCCTAACTACTATTCTCTGTTTTTATTAATTTTTTCCATAATTCCTTCTGCCAACTCTTCTTCAACTTCTTCCATTTTTTGGTCTTTTTCCATTTGTTGATTGCTGGTGCGTTTGTTGGTGCTTACTGAAAGAATAAGTCCCAAAGCAAGGCAAGTCATCCAAATGGAAGTTCCTCCACTACTGATAAGGGGCAGGTTTTGTCCCGTTACTGGGAATAATTCCACCGCAACTCCCATATTGATGAGTGCTTGCAAAATAATCGGCAAACCAACTCCTAAAACCAGCAACTGCCCAAAAACGGTTTTGGCATTTTGTGAAATAACCACGATGCGTATGAGTAAAATTACATACAAAATCATTATGATAAGCGCTCCAAACGAGCCATATTCTTCTGTGATAATGGCGTAAATAAAGTCAGAGGAACTCTGTGGCAAAAAGTTTTTCATTGTACTTTTTCCTGCGCCCTCACCCATAATTCCGCCTTTGGCAATTGCCATTTTAGCACGTTCAATTTGGTAGCCTTCTTTCTCATCTGCACCTCCTGCAAACGATTCGATTCGGCTTATCCACGTATCTACCCGATTGGGAAATGCATCAGGAAAAGCCTTCGCCAATAGCAGAAAGAAAGCCATCGTAACGATTCCGATAAGTGCAACGGTCAGCAAATTTTTGATAGGATGCCTTCCGATAAACGCCAAAATTCCTACCGAAGCGGCAACCAACACCGCTGTTGAAAGGTTTGACGGAACAATCAATCCGACAATGACCAACACAGGCAACCAAAGTGGCAATAAAGTTTCCGAAAACGTAAGTTTCTTTTCGTAGTTTTCCGCCAAGTAGGACGCTACGTAAATCATCAACACCACCAAAGCAAAGGTCGAAGGCTGAAATGATATCCCAACGAAAGGCAACTGAATCCATCGGCTTGCGTTCGCTCCTTCGATTGTCGTTCCTTTTAGGGCTGCGAAAATCAAAAGCACGGCTGAAAGCACCAATCCTAATTTTGAAATCGGACGAGCAAAACGATAGGGAATTTTATGCACCACATAGATGATAATGAAACCTATGGCAATGATGATTCCGTGCCGGATAAAATGCCCAAATGTTGTTCCTTTCCCGATGACATACACCAAGTTTGTACTTGCGCTATACACCGCCAAGAATGAAAACAATGTGAATATCAATATGATAGCCCACGTAGCTTTATCTCCTTTTATATTTCGTGCTAACCAACCTTTCATTTCTTTTCGCTTTACAGCTTGCTTATTTTTGAGATTTACTCACTTTTTACAATTTCTCTACTTCTTTTTTAAACTGATTTCCTCTGTCTTCATAGTTTTGGAATAAATCGAAACTTGCGCACGCCGGCGAAAGCAACACCGTATCACCGCTAACCGCAAACTGATGCGCGTATTTCACGGCTTCTTCCATACTACGAGCTTCGACCATATTGGGAATAACATTTCCGAATGATTGCAAAATGACGCGGTTATCAACACCCAAGCAAACAATGGCTTTCACTTTTTCGTGAACATAAGGCAGCAAAGGCGAATAATCATTGCCTTTATCTACTCCGCCTACAATCCAAACTACGGGTGTTTTCATCGTGTCTAAGGCAAAAAACACTGAATTTACGTTTGTGGCTTTTGAATCATTAATGTAGGCAACTCCTTCAACTGTTTTCACTTGCTCCAAACGATGCGGTTCACCCACAAAACCTCTTAAACTTTCACGAATGGACTCTTTGCGCACCTCCAATAACCGCGAAGAAACAGAAGCTGCCATCGTGTTTTTAACATTATGTTTTCCTTTTAAACTCATTGTTTCTACTTCAATCTCAAATGTTTGGTTGTTTGTCATAACTTGTATTTTATCGTTTAAACTATATGCTCCTTGTTTGATTTCTTTTTCCATTGAAAAAGGCAATTTTTGTGCTTTAATTTCATTATTTTCAAGCCATTGCGTAATTACGGGGTCATCGGCGTCGTAAATAAAATAATCGCTTGGAGTTTGGTTCTCCGTAATGCGGAATTTTGAAGCGACGTAATTTTCCATTTTGTAATCGTATCTATCCAAATGGTCAGGTGTGATGTTCAGCAAAACAGCAATATGTGGTCTGAAACTCACGATTCCATCAAGCTGAAAACTACTGATTTCCAATACGTAATACTCTTTATCATCTTCGGCAACCATTTGAGCGAAGCTCTTTCCGATGTTGCCCGCTACGCCTACATTCAGTCCGCCTTCTTTTAAGATGTGATACGTGAGACTTGTTGTAGTGGTTTTGCCGTTACTTCCTGTTATGGCGATGATTTTTCCTTTCGTATATCGGTAAGCGAACTCAATTTCCGAAATGATTTCAATTCCTTTTTCTTTTGCCTTTCGGACGATTTCTGCCGTATCGGGAATGCCCGGACTTTTCACGATGCAGTCGGCTTGCAAAATCCGCTCGTGCGTGTGGGTTTCCTGTTCCCACTGAATTTGATGCGTATTGAGCACCTCTTGATATTTCGGAGCGACTTTCCCCTTGTCGGAAAGAAATACTTCCCAACCTTCTTTTTTTCCTAATATGGAAGCTCCAACTCCGCTTTCGCCTCCGCCTAATATTACTAATTTTTTCATACGTTGTTTTCTTAAATTTTATCTAAAACTACTCGCTTCAAGTGAAGCAAGTAATGCTTCATTATAAAAATTTCTTGCTTCACCTCATTTTTTATCTGCTTCAAGTGAAGCAAGCACTGCTTCACCTTATTTTTTACTTACTTCTAATGGAACAAAACAATCTTTCAGATGGTCGTTTACCATTCCCGTTGCTTGCATATGGGCATACACAACGGTTGAACCCAAAAACTTAAATCCTCGCTTTTTGAGGTCTTTGGCGATAGCGTCGGAAATGGGCGTGGTGGCTGGCACATCTGACAAAGTTTCAGGCTGATTGACAATAGGTTTACCGCCAACAAAATTCCAAATATATTCAGAAAATGAACCTTTTTCTTTCTGTACTTCCATAAACCGCTGTGCATTGTTAATCGTCGCCAAAATTTTCAATCGATTGCGGATAATTCCCTCATTTTGCATTAATTCTTCTACCTTTTGGTTGTCATACAAAGCAATTTTTTGGTAATCAAAATTATCAAATGCCTTTCTGAAATGCTCTCGTTTTTTCAAAATCGTGTACCAACTAAGTCCCGCCTGAAAACTCTCCAAGACCAGAAATTCAAAAATTGTCGCATCGTCATACACAGGTTTGCCCCATTCTTTATCGTGATACTCGCGATACAAATCGTCTTTCTCACACCAAGCACATCTTTTCATAGTTTTTTATTTTTATTTCTACTTACCCAAAAAATCCCGAATCCGTAAAATGCCACTCACCAAAAACAGCGTTCCATAAAGCAATGTAACAGCCAGTAAATCATACAATAACATAAAAGGTGTCAGTAAAATAGCTTTGAAAAACGCCCATTTTTTCGGAAAATTTGAAACTTTTTGTATCTCAAAAGAAAATGTATGTTCAAACAGATATTTACTTCTTACTTCTGCTGCCAAAGTCGAAATAGGAGCGAATGTTCCCGAAAGATGGCTACGTTTGTACAAAAAATTGCCTTTATCTATCGGACAATATACGCTTTTATCTGGTTTAAATCCCACATTTTTAGCTTCTTCCACAAAAATAGCAGTCAATTTATCGGGATTCATTCCCAAAAGCATCAACACGTGAAAAAAGTTCTTTTGTTTGTTGGTCGTTACGTAAAATTTGTCAAAACCATAATACAACTCATTTTTCCAATTGCTGAGAAATATTTTTTGTAAATTCTCTTTTTCTTCTGATTGTAACTCGTTAAACAGATAATAAAATCGATTTCCGACAATTAAAAATTCATTTTTGTCGGTAAAACCTGCATATTTTGTAACATCTGTACATTTTTTGCGTAAAATATTCTCCACTTTTTTAGCGTTAGCGAACATTTTTAAGGTTAAAGACGAATATTTATACGAATAAATCATCATTCAAATCGATTTTTAATATAAAACACGACTGTTCAATCGAAAAAAACTACTTTACATTTCTATTTTTTGAATTTTATCATAACCCAAAATTCCTTTTCGGATTGTAAATTTCAAAGTGTCTCCGAAAGAAACTACATTATAAATCGATTCGCTTACTCGGAATCGTTCGTTGCCATACGCTGTTTCTATCCATACGTAATAGTTGAATTTGATGCTTCGTCTTCGTCTTATTTCTTGTTTGTCGATAATGACGATTTTTTCAGTTTTTGACGGTGAAGCAAACCAAGAATTATTTACCGACAAACCTATTGAAACAATCAAACCTGTTCCTCCTAAAATTATTCCTAAAACATTGTAAAACAATGATTTATAATAAAGATTATAGAATCTGTTTATTATTAAAATACCTAACATCGTAACCACAAACGACACCAAAAACAGATAATTTGTCAACGAAAACAATCCGATGATATAATCAACTTTTGTAAATAATAACATCACAAATGCCCCTACACCAATCAACGCAACGTATTGAAAATCTTTGTTTTTCTTTTGTTTTTGCTCCTGATTTTGGTTTATCAAACTAAGAATTATTACTGCAACATTGTAAAATATCGTGATAAAAACCACAGGCACAAACACATAAAAGTGTGGTGTCGAAAAATAATATACCAACAATGCGATAATTATCCATAAAATTCTTGTTTTCATATTTTCTTATCTTGGGTAAAAAACACTTCGCTATTACTATCTGATTTTCAACGTTGTGAATAAATAATTACTAATAAATTTTTAACCAAACACAATCTTAAATACTATTAAAAAGCCTTTTTTCTCTGAATTTGCCATTCTCAAAGATTAACAAAAGGTCTATCGAACCCGCTCCATCACCTATTGAACTTTCTATAAAAACCCGTTCCTCCTAAAATTATTCCTAAAACATTATAAAGCAATGATTTATAATAAAGATTATAGAATCTATTTATTATTAAAATACCTACCATCGTATTTTATTTTTTATCTATCACTAAATTTGGAGCATTACCACTATTACCGAAATTTCATCTCTGATAAAAGAAAATATCTTTTTCTAATTACTTTTCCTTCAAAAGGACTAAACGAAATATCGTATAAAATAATACTATCTCCTTTTATTTCTCCTTTTTCTCTTTTATAAAATCCATTATCACCACAAGCAAACCATTCTATTTCTATTTTATTTTCAGTGCTTCTCCAATATCCTCTATTAATAGCATTATTCCAATGTTTTCCTTGTACATAAATGCTATTTAGTGAATCATAGAGCTGGGTCTTATAGTTATAGTTGTCTATTAAAAACATTCTACCATCAGAGTAAAAGCCTATACCATTATAATAATTCTCATCTATATATAGATTATTATATTTAATACTTTTTGTTTCAAAAAAAGGCTTTTTGAGTAGTTTGAAGTTAGGATGTTTTGGGCGACAAACACCATTACTAAAATCTCCTCTATGGTAGAAAAGACAAGATGTTAGTGAGTACCCCAAAGCTAAGATTAATATATACTTTTTCATTTTCCAATCATTATATTAGATTTTCCTAACCACAAACGACACCAAAAACAGATAATTTGTCAACGAAAACAATCCGATGATATAACACCACAAACGCCCCTGCACCAATCAATGCAACGTATTGAAAATCTTTGTTTTTCTTTTGTTTTTCCTCCTGATTTTGGTTTATCAAACTAAGAATTATTACTGCAACATTGTAAAATATCGTGATAAAAACCACAGGCACAAACACATAAAAGTGTGGTGTCGAAAAATAATATACCAACAATAC
>JBGYFE010000122.1:0-19711 GCA_041819925.1 Capnocytophaga sp. | reverse complement strand
GTTCCGCCTGTTGCGATAATTCGTATCTTCGGTTTTTGTGCGAAGACTGTCACCGATATTACCAATAATAATGAAAGGGCAATTTTTTTGAAGGTTTTTTGCATATTTGTCTAATATTTAAAATTTTTACTAAATTGTTGATTGTAAGTAGTATTATCTCATATTTAGCATTCAAATTTACTTTTTTTGTAGTGGTCAGTAGTTAGTGGTTAGTGGTTAGTGGTTAGTGGTCAGTAGTTAGTGGTCAGTAGTTAGTGGTCAGTAGTCAGTGGTTAGTGGTAATGGTCATAGTCAGTAACTAATCACTAATCACTGATTGCTAATCACTAATTACTGATTGCTAATCACTAATTGTTAATTGCTAATTGCCAATCACCAATTGCTCTCCTTCGTAGGACTATATCACCAAAACAATCATATACCCTACGGCTATGGCAACAATGGTTGCAACAAATCCGGGGAGCTGAAATGAGTGATTGAGTACGTACTTCCCGATGCGAGTTGTTCCTGTTCGGTCAAAGTTTATGGCAGCCACTACGGTTGGATAATTCGGAATGAAAAAATATCCGTTTACAGCAGGGAACATTGCCAAAAGTGCCATTGGCGGAATGCCCAACATAATCCCAAGAGGATAGAGCGTGCGTACAGTCGCAGCTTGACTGAAAAGCAAAATCGACATCACGAACAAAGCAACGGCAAACAAAAACGGATATTGTGTAACGATTCCTTCGATATTTGATTTAAAAAATTCGATATTTCCAGCAAAGAAAGTATCTCCCATCCACGCAATTCCGAAAATAGCAATTACGGCTTGCATTCCAGCAATGAAAACGCTTCCTTTGACGGCTTTATCGACATTCGTTTTGGTGAATACTAAAATCAAAGCCGCCACAGACATCATTACAATCTCAATAATTGCAATCATATCCAACTGAACGATTTCCTTATCGACCATAAACGTAGGTCGTAACTCACGAAATGAACCAAACAAAACGATTAAAAGCACTCCACTGAGGAAGATAATTACCGAAGTCAATGCTTTTTGTTGCTCTTTTTTATCGATAATTTGTTCTTTTTCTTCGCTTAATTTTAAAATTCCTTCACGTATTCTTCGTTGATATTCAGGGTCTTTTTCAAGGTCAACGCCCACAAACCGCACAGCGAGAGCTCCTGCAATGACTCCGATGAGTGTTGCAGGTACACACACCATTAATATGTCGCCGAGTTCAATACCTTGCCCGCCAAGCAATGTACTTCCTAACAAAGCTGCTGTTGCCGCTGAAATTGGGCTTGCAGTGATGGCTTGTTGTGAAGCAATTACCGAAATACTGAGCGGACGCTCGGGGCGTACCTTACTTTTGGTGGCAATTTCCGAGATGATGGGCAAAAGTGAATAGGCGATGTGTCCCGTTCCTGAGAGAAACGTGAAAATGTAACACACCAAAGGAGCTAAAAAAGTAATCATAGAGGGGTTTTTCCGAAGGATTTTTTCAGCAACCCGTACCAAATAATCAAGTCCGCCAGCGGCTTGCAAAGCTGATGCGGCAGTGATTACAGCAATGATGATAAGCATCACGTCAATCGGTGCATTTCCGGGTTTTAGTCCGAAACCGAATACCAAAACGGCAAGTCCAAGCATTCCAAAAACACCTAAACCAATGCCTCCCACACGCGCACCAATGAAAATAGCCGCTAAAACAATGAAGAGTTCTACGTAAATTAGCAAGTCCATAATTTTGTCTATTTTGAGCGCTAATTTACTAAAATTTATTTTAATAAACTACTACTTAAATAAAAAATATTCAAAAAAAGTTCAATTAAGTAAGATTTGAAAAGAAATTGAAAAGAAAATCTAAAATGAAAAGTGTATTTTACTGCGAAAAAAAAACAGAAATCAGTTTTTAATTAAAAACAGACTTCTGATTTTGTTAATTAATCATCATTATCGCAAAACTGTAAAAATTCTTTGATGAGTTTAGCTGCGTTGGCTTTTTTTGTCCACCGAATGGGTTCGTCGTAGTATTCTAATTCGTGGATAATAATGGGAATATCTTTTCCGAAAGTTTTTTCAATTACTTTATTATCAAAAAGTTGTTTTGCAATGGAAATTGTTTCATTGATAAACTCTTTTCGGAATTTTTCGCCCTTTTTCAGGATTTTTTCATACAAATCCTCATCTTCTTCCATTGCCCTTTCATTTTCCTCCTCAGTGTAAAAATAAGGTGTTTTGGCAAACCAATTGCTCAAAAGTTCATCGTTTTCGCCTCCAATGGTTTCGACTTCGTTTTGTAGCCAATAAGCAAAATTCCATTTAGCTTCTTCTTTTGAGTCGGCATTATAGGCTTCTTCTTTGAAATTAGAAAGCGTGTTATAGCCCAATGTAATTTTCGGAAAACGTTCGTCATCATCATCACAATAAAACCAAAAAGACAGTGCATAAACGTCCTTAACATCTTCATCATTTGCAATCCCTTGAATTGCGGATTTCAATTTTTCGTAACTTTTTTTTGTAAAAATCTTTTTCTCCTCTTCCATTAATTAAGTACTTTTTTGAGTTGGTGTTTAAAAATATGATACCATCAATTTTCGTGTCGCAAAAATATAACAATTAATTTAATTAAGAAATTTTTAATTCAATAATTGATGTAATTATAAGGCAATAATTTATAATTCAATATTTTAGAGGCGTATTTTTTATTAAAACTGTACAAATGTGGGTAAGAGCAAAATATACTTATTTTTTTGTTTAGAATATTTAACAAAAATGAAATCGGGAATTTAAAGATTCCCGATTTCAAAAGATGAATTTCTTTTGTGTTCTATTTTTCGTTTTTTCTTCGTTTGTGTTCTTGCTTTAACAAGGTTAGTTCACGTCCCATTTGTCCTGCTACGGAAGTGTTCTCTTGGGCACGGCGTATCAAATAGGGCATAACCTCACGCACCGGACCAAACGGAAGGTATTTTGCAACATTGTAACCTAATTTGGCGGCGTTGAAACTAATGTGGTCACTCATTCCGTAAAGTTGTGCTAACCAAACTCTTTTATCGTTGTGTTTTAGTCCTTTTTTGTCCATCAAATCCATTACCAAAGCCGAACTTTTTTCGTTGTGAGTGCCTGCAAAGAGAGAAATACGGTCAATGCGTTCAAGAATATAACTGATGATAGCATCATAGTTTTCGTCGGTGGCTTGCTTTGACGCACAAATTGGTGTGGGATAGCCTTTTTCGAGGGCTCGTTCGTTCTCTTTTTCCATATATGCTCCTCGAACGACTTTTACTCCGATATAAAACCCATCAGCAACTGCTCGTTCGTGAAGTTTTTGTAAGTAGGGTAATCTATCGTGGCGATACATTTGTAGCGTATTATAGACGATAGGTTCTTCACGGTTATACTTTCGCATCATTTGTTCAACTAAATCATCAGCAGCATCTTGCATCCAACTCTCTTCGGCATCAATCATAATAGGAAGTTTGTAGGAGGCTGCTTTTCCACAGGCTTGGTCAAAACGTTCCACGATGCGTTCCCACGCTTTTTGTTCTTCATTGGTAAGTGTTTGTTTTTCAGAAACTTTTTGGTAGATGGAAATTTTTCCGAAACCTGTGGGTTTGAAAACCGCAAAAGGCGTTCCTTCATTGCGATTTTGGTGCACAAAGTCAATAATTTCCATCGTTTTTTTGAATGTAGCTTCAAAGGAAGCCTCATCTTCTTTTCCTTCAACAGAATAATCCAAAACAGAACTTACGCCTTTTTCAAACATTTTTTTTATTACAGGCTTACAATCACCTTCCGAAATCCCACCACAAAACTGATTGAAAACGGTTTTTCTGATGAGCCATTCTACGGGTAAATGTAACTTCAAAGAGAGGTTGGTCAAAGAAGTTCCCACACCAATTAAGGTGTTGTTCCCAATGAATTGAAAAAGCCAATAAGCTCTACCTAATTCAAAATTGTCTTTCAATGCGAAAGCAGTTTTTGTGTCGCTAAATCGTGTACTCATTTTGTGTAATTGTATTATGTTAGTTAATAAAAAGTACTTTTGCCTTATTTTGATACAAAAATGAGAAACAAAAAGTTCTTTGGCAAAAGTAATTGGCTTCCAAAACGCAAATGTATGATATTTTTTTATTTGTAATTCAATTTTTATCATTATTTTTACCCAAAATTTTTAAAAGGAATAAAAACGACGTAAATAACGGTCTTTATCAAATAGAATTATGAAATTAAACAATATTAAGGCTCGAAATTATCAAGTCTATTTCAATGAATTAGGATTTCAATTTTTGAATGAATTGTTGCAACAAAACAAATATTCAAAAATTTTTATTTTGGTCGATAACAATACAAATGAATATTGCCTTTCTTTGTTTTTACCAGAAGTGATAACTGATATTCCTCTTGAAATCATTGAGATAGAGGCAGGTGAAGAGTTTAAGAACATAGAAACTTGTACCCAAGTTTGGTATGCTCTTTCTGAATTGGAAGCTGACCGTAAAAGTTTGATTATCAATTTAGGAGGCGGTGTTGTTACTGATTTGGGAGGTTTTGTGGCTTCAACTTATATGCGAGGAATTGACTTTGTGAACATTCCCACCACACTTTTGGCGATGGTTGATGCGTCAGTAGGAGGAAAAACAGGCGTCGATTTGGGAGCTTTGAAAAACCAAATAGGAGTGATTAACAATCCGTTAGGAGTTGTGATTGACAGTCGGTTTTTAGCAACCCTTTCGGGGGAAGAACTGCGCAGTGGAATGGCTGAAATGTTCAAACACGGATTGATACAATCCGAAACTTATTGGCAAAAGATGCTGAATTTAAGCAATTTAACCCTTGATGATTTGGACGGACTTATTCACGAGTCTGTGGTAATCAAAAATTACATCGTGGAGCAAGACCCTACCGAAAAGGGATTGCGAAAAACACTCAATTTCGGACACACATTGGGGCACGCCATCGAATCGTATTGCTTACAGAGTGAAAACAGACAAAAATTGCTTCACGGTGAGGCAGTTGCTATCGGAATGGTATTGGCAGGTTTTCTTTCGGTTAAAAAATTGGGGTTTCCGCAGAGCAAATGTGATGAGATAAAAAATATTTTAGGGCAGTACTTTGAAAAACAGATTTTTAAAAAAGAAGAAATATATCAAATAATCGATTTAATGAAGTTTGATAAGAAAAATTCGCACGGAAATATTAATTTTGTGCTTTTAGAAAATATTGCGCAGCCAAAATTTGATTGTTTGGTAGAAAATGAATTGATTTACAGAGCTTTTGAATATTACCAAAGCTAAACAATTGAAGAATATCCAATTAAAAATTTATGAAGAAAAAGTTATTATACATTTTATTACTGCTCATTTTCGGAAATCTGAATGCTCAGACCTATTGGAAGCGTTCCGATTTAACGCAACGAAAGGAAACCAAAACGGGATACTATTATTACACACTTGACAAAAAGGCATTTGCTGAAACTTTGAACGTCACCAAAAATCTGGCTGATAAGAGAGACGTTTCTGTGCAAATTCCTGATGGAGAAGGAGCAATAGAAACCTACCGAGTTCAAGAAACACAAGTGCTTTCAGAGGCGTTGGCTAAAAAATATCCTGACATAAAGACCTTTGTTGGCGTTTCAGTTAAGAATCCTTTGAAAACCATTCGATTCACGTGGTCTCCCTTCGGGCTGAACGCCATAATGGAAAAGGATTTTGAATATTTTTTTATAGAAGCTACGGACAATGAAGGGTTTAATTACAAGGTTTATCGTCGAAATACATCGGAAGGAGAACCTTTTAAGTGTAACACCATAGAAGAAAAAAAAGTTGAAACTAAAAGTCCAACCCGAAAAGCGACCTATCAAACGGATAATCAAATACGAACATTTAAAATAGCCATTGCAACGACCTATCAATTTACTCAGTATTTCGGTGGAAAATCCCGTGCTTTTGCGCGGGTTGTTAGTGTCATAAACAGGGTAAATCAGGTTTATGGGAGGCAATTGGCTATTCAATTTGAATTGGTTTCTGATGAAAGTCTTCTGTATGACAATGCAACTGATGACCCTTTTGTAAGTGTGAATTACGATAATTGGTTTAGTACTGATTCTCAGATTCTGCAAAATACTTTGGATACTCAGGTGGGGTCAGCGAACTATCATATAGGACATCTGTTTCATAATCAAAATCTTGGAGGCAATGCAGGTTGCATAGGTTGCGTTTGTACCGACGGCAAGAAAGGAACGGCTTTCTCTTCGGTTCGTTTTCGCAGCGGTATGGATATGGATTTATTTGACATAGACATCGTGGCTCACGAAATCGGGCATCAATTAGGAGCGTATCATACTTTTTCATACGAAGATGAAGGGACGGGTTCACAGATGGAGCCTGGAAGCGGTTCAACCATAATGGGATATGCGGGTTCTATCGCAAGCCAGAACGTTCAATCACGTTCAGATGCGTATTTTCATCACCGTTCCGTGTACGACATTATGCAAACGGTTACCAACAAAAGTTGTTTCGTTTCCTCATCTTCTTCGAATACTATTCTAGAAATTAATGATATAAAGAGTTATACAATTCCCTATGGAACAGCATACTTACTCGAAGGTTCGGCGACTGATGCTGACGCTGATAATCTTTATTATACTTGGGAACAAGCCAATAGCAGAGAAAGTGTGGGGTACGTATTTTCACCCACTTCGCGAAGTGGTGCAACGGCACGCTCCTTAACGCCCACAACTTCCCCACAACGTTACATTCCCAGACTCAGCCGAATTGTTTCGGGCAATTTAACCCAAAGCGACCCTGCGGAGGGAGCAGCGTGGGAGACCGTTCTGACCGTCGGGCGAACACTTAATTGGTCGTTTATGGTTTTAGATAGAAGTTTAAGCGGCAATCCCATCGGAAATACGGCTTACAAAACTATTCAGGTGGTAGTCAGCGCCTCAGCAGGGCCTTTTGCAGTTACTTCACACACAGAGGCTTCCAATTGGTATGTTGGGCAACAGCAAACCATTCGGTGGAATGTCGCTAACACCAATTCAGGAGATATTAATGCTCAAAACGTAAGTATTTTATTTTCAACAGACGGGGGAGCGACTTTTACGCATACGTTGGCTACGGGCGTTGCAAATAACGGAAATGCAAAAATTTCTGTGCCTGCTTCTTTGCTGACCTCTAACGGAAGATATATGATTAAAGCCGATGGAAACATTTTTTTAGCAGTCAACGCAGGAACAATCACGGTAAAAGCCGATGAGGATACCGATGGAGACGGAATTATGTCAAGCGTTGACAATTGTCCGGAAGCGGCAAACGTTGACCAAGCCGACTTGGACGGTGACGGAATTGGCGACGTGTGTGATGACGATTGGGACGGAGATGGAGTGCTCAACACGGCTGATAATTGTCCTGAAACAGCGAATATTGACCAAGCTGATTTAGACCGTGATGGCATTGGTGATGCTTGCGATGATGACATCGACAGCGACGGATATTTAAATGATGCAGATAATTGCCCAATGGTGTATAACCCCGAACAAGCGGACTTGGACGAGGACGGCATTGGCGACCTTTGTGATAATGATATTGACGGTGACGGAATCGCCAACGATAACGATACGTCGTTAGATTATGTGCTGATTTCTAATGCTTTTACGCCTAATAGCGACGGAGTGAATGACCTTTTCACCATTGTTCGGGCTGAGAATTATCCGAATAATACACTGCGAGTATTCAATCATTTAGGACAGATGGTTTACGAAATGAAAGGCTACAAAAATCAATGGAATGGTATCGGAAGTAATGGCGAGAAAGTTCCGCAAGGGTCTTATTTCTATACATTTACATTAGATAACACAGAAGTTTATAACCGACAAGGCTGGATTTTTATAAATTATTAAAGATGAAAAAATATATCCATAACGCACTCTTTTTAGTTTGCCTTCTTTTGGCTGGAAATCAGACCCAAGCCCAAGAAGACCCAAGCTATTTATTCTATAATCAGCATAAAAACTTGGTAAATCCGGCTGCGGTAGGTGCAGAAAAAGGGCACACCGTTTCCGTTAATATCCGAAACCAATGGCAGGGCGTGGTCGATGCACCGCAAACGCAAACCTTCTATACGACCCATAAAGTAAATGACCGCATCGGGCTCGGTTTTTCTATTGCCAATAATAAAGTTTTTATTCAAAAACAAGCTGGAATTTACGCCGATTTTTCCTATTCATTGCAAGTGGGTGATAGCACTCGTATTTACGCAGGTTTGAAGTTTGGAGGAGATTTTTTTAATATCGACGGAAGCCGAATTCACACATATACAACGCCTTACAATACCTATTACGACCCTTATTTACAAACTATTTCAGGAAAATTTCAGGTAAACATAGGTACAGGATTTTTTTACGAGCACCCCGATTTTTATTTGGGAGTCTCTGTGCCAAATTTATTAGCTTCCGATGCGGTAAGGCTCAAAGACGACGTGATGACTTCGGTAGCAGAGCGTTTGCATTTTTATGCTTTGGGTGGTTATTTTTGGAAGGCGTCCGATGACCTTACCATCAAGCCGATGTTTCAAGTTCGTTTTGCGAAAGATATCAGTCCGTCGTTTAATTTTACGCTGGCGGCTAATTATTTAAAAAACAGCGAACTCGGATTAAATTATCGCACCGATAAAGCCTTTGGAGGGTATCTCTTGTTCCATATTCCGAAGTACTTTATTGCGGTGGGCTACGGCTATGAGAGCGCCACACAATCGCAATTGAATCTGTACGCTCGGAACTCGCACGAATTTTTGGTGCAGTTTAAGTGGTAAAAAATTATTGAAGAGGGCATCGGATAAGATTAAAATTGTGCTAAAAATATCTGTACGCACAGACGTAAATTTCTTGACGTGAGAAAAATTATTTCCTCGCGTCAAGAAATTTTTTTTCTCACGTCAAGAAATTTTCAGCAAGAAGCCCCTTTTTTTATGGCGATGCGAAAAGAATATTTTTGGCAGACGTATGTATTTTTTGACAAGCCCTTTTTGCGTTTATTTTTATCTATTGAGTAAAACCACTTTCATCTTGACATCTCGTTTAGGCCATTCGCTTTTTTCGTTAGTTTCGACCTGATTGATTTTATCAACCACGTCCATTCCGGCAATGACGCGACCGAAGGCAGTATAATTTCCGTCTAAATGATAAGCCCCCGGATTTTGAACAACGATGAAAAATTCGTAAGGAGAAGCAAATTGATGCGGATTGTCAACGTCGCTGCTGGGCATAGAAACAATGCCACGATGGTGCTTAAATCCTTTTTTGGTGTCAGGCGGAAGCAAATAATATCCGATTTTTTGGCGTTTTCGGCGAATGTCCCAGCCGTCTGAATTTCCGCCTTGAATGACAAAATCTTTCACTACCCGATGAAAAACAGAGCCGTCAAAATATTGTTGTTTGGTCAAGAAAATAAAATTTGCTCGATGGTACGGAGTTTCGTTAAATAGTTCAATATCAATATTTCCGTAGTCAGTAATGATACGAACATACCGCTCTTTGTTCTTTTTTTCGTATTCAAACAAAAACGGAATTACGTTATCCGTATTCAACGTTTCAAGCGGTTTGTCATCTTCCTTTTTCTTTTCCTCTTTGTCGGAAGCCTTTTGTTGAATTTGTGCGCTTTCTGCGTTATTTTTTTTCTCTTCTTTTGGCGAATTTTCTCCGCAACTAACCAAGAAAATGAGCAGAGTAACAACGTAAAATTTAAATTTCATCGGCAAATTTTTTTAAGATTTCAATTGTTTCTGATTTGTTTTCGATGTATGACATATGTCCGCCTTCGAGCGCTGCGAATGGTACGTTGTTTTTGGTAGCCAAATCCGTTAGTTCTTTTGCTGGAATCAGCCCGTCATCTTTTCCGACGATAAGAAGTTTCGTGGGGGCAGACCTCAAAATATGTGTTCTGTCGGGTCGGTCTTTCATTCCCAACGAAGCCGCTTTGATGCCTTCGGACGGTGTTTTCATCGCAATTTCGATAATTTCTTCAACTTCACCGATTAACAATTTTTGATTTTTTTCACTGAATAAATGGGTTACGGCATTGCGGATAAAAAAATTTTTGTCATTATCCACCGCATTTGCTACACGTTCACGATTTATTTTTTTCTCGTCAGAATCGGGCAGGGGAGTGGAGTTCATCAGCACCAATCCCGCTACCTTCTGCGGATATTTCTCGGCAAAAGCCAACGAAACGTAACCGCCCATTGAGTGCCCAATGAAGATGGCTTCGTTAATTTTCTCGTCCTCCAAAACGGAAAAAACGGCTTCTGCCATCATTTCCATAGAGTGTATTTTAGCAATTGAAGGTGTTTTTCCGTGTCCGAGAAGGTCAGGAATGATAAAAGAAAAGTCGTTTTTAAGTGCTTCGACTAACTCGTTCCACACTTCGCTACTTTCTAAAAATCCGTGCAGTAAGACCAATGTTTTTCCTTGTCCTATTTTTTTGTAAAAAGAATTATGCTTCATCAGAAATTTGTTTTTTATCAAAAATTTTCTTGCAAAAGTAGGATTTATTTTTTTAAAAAGCCAAAAAAATGAGGCTACCCCTTTCGGAATAGCCTCTTTTGATTATCAATAGTAATTATATGAGCCTTGTTTTAGAACAATTTAGCGGAAAGCGTAAAGAGCAGATTATTGCGTGTCGATGAGATATTTGCAGTGTCTGTCAAAACAGTTTCATACATTTGATAAAGGTTTTTCTGTTTTGCAATATCATACGAAACGTCTAAACGAATTGCCCCGAATGAGTACCCAACTCCGAATGAATATCCGTTCAAATCACCCACGTACTTGGTATGTTTGTAAGGACTTTGCTCATAACGAACGCCTGCTCGCAAACTCAACGCTTTGATGCGGTACTCGCCACCAAAACGAATTGATGAAGTGTTGTTCAATGTATTTTGAATGATTGCGTTTTCGCCTTTTAGGTAATCTGTTCTGAAATAAATATCTTCGTAGTTTCTGTACGTATAATCCAAACTGATGAGTCCTTTTTTTCCGAATATGTAAGCAAGGCTTCCTGTCCAAGCGCTCGGAGTTCGGAATTTGTACGTTCTTTCGTACCAAATCTCATCGCCATATCGGTTTACCAAATCAATGTCTCGGTTTCGACCAAAGGAAGATGCGTATAAGGCTTCTTTGTTTTGTTCTTCAAGAGTAAACCACGTAGGCGATTGGTAGCTTATCCCTGCACGAAATTGTTCAGTTACTTTCACAATTCCACCCAATTGGAAAGAAAATCCGTTCCCAGTGGTGTTTATTCGCACCTGATGATTGGCGTAGGTTACCGATGAAGTGCCCCCAAAAGCATTTTCGCTTAGGCTATACAAAGTGCTTGTATTTATGGGGTGTGAATTTAAGTTTACTCCCAAATAAATATTATCACCAAATTGGGAAGCAAAGTTAAAGTTGTATTTATTCATTTGCCCAGTTTGTATCCTTTCATATTTCTGTGAGCGTAAAGCTCCATTCCCGTTGGCAATGTAGTCAGTTCCATTCAGATTTTTTTCGTCAACAGGGTCAATCAAACGAGTAATAACTCCAAGATAAGCAGTCTGTGCGTTTTTGCTAACATTCCCCATATCGAGGTAATGTTCACCTATGTAAGGCAAATTTGCAGAGGTAAAGTTGTCATAAAACCCAGGCGCAAATAGCCCGTATGTGAAAGGCGTATTGCCGGTATTTCCATTTTTAGCAAAATGCAAGAAATAATCATCCAAACCTACGTTACTTTGCCCGAAATAAATAAGGCTTGAATTATTGAAATTTTTTGTTTGTTGGAAATTAAATCCGAAACTAATTTTTTTCCACGTTTCGGAAATGTTAGGCACAACGAAAACCACGCCAAATTGGTTCAAATCAAAGTCTGAATCTTTGGTAGTTGTATTTCTGTTCAAGAAAGATATGCTTTTTTTGTGTCTATCATCTCTGATTGAAACGGAGAACTCTGTACCAGCAAAAATAGCACTTCCCGCAGGGTTTACATTGATGGCTGAAAGGTCTCCTCCCAAAGCCCCAAAAGCACCACTCATCGCCTTGAAACGAGCGCTTCCATTGAGTTCGTCGGTTGAATAACGCAACGCATCAGTAAAATTTTGAGCCTGAACGCTTGCCGTACATAAAGCTCCAAAAACTAACGGATATATTAAATTCTTCATATTATTTTATTCTATGTTTTTTAGATTTTTTCATAGGTTGCCCCATTCTGAAATTCATAAAAAGTTTTATTACTGAATTTCTTATCAAAATTAGAAATACTCTTATCTGCGATTAGAACTTCTATGACCGCCACCACTACTTCCTGAACTTCCGCTACTTCCCGAGTTGTTGAAACTTCTTGAAGAATTGCTTTCATAACTGCGACTTGTGTTTGAAGAGTTGGAGTTATACCTGCTTTCATAACCACGAGTGGAGTTATTGTAGTTGTTATTTTGATAATTGCCGCTGTTGTTTCGATTGCTATAATTTCCAGAACGGCTTTCATATCCTCGTGAAGGTACAGTATTTCGGTTGTAAGAACCTTGTGTGCTTCGTGAATTTTCGTAGTTGTAGTAACGGTTTGAGTCGCCACGACGTGAATTGTCTCTCACTATGGCTCGCCCGCCGCCATAGTAACTGCCATAATTGCGATTGTATGAACTGCCTCGGTCGTAATAGTAATCTCTTGCATAATATCTTCCACCGTAGTATGGGTAATAACCTCCATAATATGGATAATATCCGCCATAAGCATAACCCCAATGCGGATTGTAGTAACCACTCCAACCCCAGTATGGATTGTAATAACCACCCCAACCGATTGATATTCCCCAATTTACACGATTTCTGTAATATGGATAACCATAATAACCGTACCCATAGTTATATGGATACCAAGCGCCATACCCCCAAAATGAGTTATAACCATAATAAGGGCTGCCCCAATAGTTATCATAAACATTTACAGTTACTTGCGTCGCATTGCTGCCCCAACCACCATAGGATTGCCCTTCTTTTTCAGTGTAATAGTCTGAGCTGTAAGAATCTACATCCGTAAAATGTGTAAATTTTTCTTCAACGTTGCTATATTGTTGCGCTTTATCTCTGAAATAATCCCTATACTTATTTGGAGCGGGAGCATTTTGTTGTGGATAGTTACTATAATGTTCCACTACGGTAACGCGTTCAGGCGGAAGTTCACCGTAAATTCCATCGCCATAGTAGGCATAATATGACCCACAAGAAGCGAGTAATGCAGGCAAGGTAACAATTCCGAAGAACCTTACCAAATTTTCTCTGAGTTTATTGTTTTTTTTCATAGCCAAATAAATTTTTAATTTTTATTATTTGTTAAAAACTCCTGTTCATTGATGACGTCTTCATCTCAAAAAAGGATAACTCTATGAAATGAGTTATTAAAATCTTAAAATACACTTTATCTGTTAAGCACAATATTTATGCCAAAGTTATTTTAAAAGAGAAGCATTTTATGGATAAGAATCTCGAAAGGTTTTGTTTTTCAGTTTTGCGTATTTCAGTGTTTAAATAATTCTTTCAAAAATAAAATACTTTTTATAAATTTGCCGCCTTAACAAAAATGTATTGACAAGCAAACAAAATATGAGCAAAGGTTTAACAACGCGAAGTGAAGATTATTCAAAGTGGTATAATGAATTGGTAGTAAAAGCCGAATTAGCAGAAAATTCAGGCGTGAGAGGTTGTATGGTCATCAAACCGTATGGCTATGCAATTTGGGAAAAGATGCAAGCAGAATTGGACAGAATGTTCAAAGAAACGGGGCACGTAAATGCGTATTTTCCGCTGTTTGTACCACGCAGTTTTTTTGAAGCCGAAGAGAAAAATGCCGAAGGTTTTGCCAAAGAATGCGCTGTGGTAACGCACTACCGTTTGAAAACCGACCCCAACGAAAAAGGAAAATTAATGGTTGACCCCGAAGCTAAATTAGAGGAAGAATTGGTGGTTCGACCTACTTCGGAGGCAATTATCTGGAACACGTATAAAAATTGGATTCAGTCCTACCGTGATTTGCCTATTTTGATTAATCAATGGGCAAACGTGGTGCGCTGGGAAATGCGTACTCGCTTGTTTTTGCGTACAGCCGAATTTTTATGGCAAGAAGGACACACAGCTCACGCATCCAAAGCTGAAGCCATTGAAGAAGCCGAAAAAATGATGAATGTGTATACCGAATTTGTTGAAAACTTTATGTGCGTGCCTGTTATCAAAGGCTTTAAGACTGAGTCCGAACGTTTTGCAGGTGCTGATGAAACCTATTGCATTGAGGCTTTGATGCAAGATGGAAAAGCCTTACAGGCAGGAACTTCACACTTTTTAGGGCAAAATTTTGCCAAAGCCTTTGATGTGAAATTTGCTTCCAAAGAAGGAACGTTAGACTACGTTTGGGCAACTTCGTGGGGCGTTTCTACCCGATTGATGGGTGCTCTTGTTATGACACATAGTGATGACAACGGATTGGTACTACCACCAAAATTAGCACCAATTCAAGTGGTTATTATTCCTATATATAAAGGAGAAGAACAATTAGAAGCCGTTCGTCAGCGAATACTGCCACTTATGGATACGCTCAAAAAACGTGGAATATCCGTAAAATTTGATGATAGAGACACTCAAAAACCTGGATTCAAATTCAATGAATATGAATTGAAAGGCGTTCCTGTGCGTTTGGCAGTAGGGCAACGTGATTTAGAAAACAATACCTATGAAGTAGCCCGCCGAGATACGCTTACCAAAGAAACTGTTTCGGGCGATGTTGTGGTAGAATATATTGAAAAATTATTAGTTGATATTCAGGAAAATATCTACAAAAAAGCACTTGAATATCGTGAAACACACATTACCGAAGTCAATTCTTACGAAGAATTTAAAGATGTTTTAGAAAACAAAGGCGGATTTATTTCAGCGCATTGGGACGGAACTCCTGAAACTGAAGAGCGCATCAAAGAAGAAACCAAAGCTACGATTCGTTGTATTCCGTTAGACGCCAAGGAAGAGGCCGGCGTTTGTATGTATTCAGGCAAACCGTCAAGCAAACGAGTTTTATTTGCAAAGGCGTATTAATTAAAGAGATAAAATTCGGAATTTAATAATTCCGAATTTTGTTTTTATGAAAGAATTAACTTTTTTGAGAGTGAGTCGATTTACTAAAAGATACTTTGTTTGATTTCTTTGAAAAGCTCTATTTTTAAGAAATGAAAGTTTAATGTTAAAAGTTTGCCTTTCTTTCCGAAAAGACGTAACTTTGCCTGCCGATTGCTTTTGCTTTCGGAACATTGAGAAATAAAGCCAAAACATATTTTTTTGAACAAAAACAACTATACAATTTATGAATAAATCAGTTTATATTATCACATCTGATACGTACAGTGGAAAATCATTGGTTACGTTAGGAATGATGCAAATGATTATGAGAAACACACCCAAAGTAGGATATTTTAAACCTATTTTGGAAAGCAAAACACAGAAAGACAATCATATAGCTACCATTCTTTCGCATTTTCAACTTGAAATGGATTATGAAGATGCTTACGTTTTTACCCGTAATGAAGTGGTTACACTCAAAAATAAAGGTAAAATAGGAGAGGTTTATGATACCATTATCAAGCGTTACAAGGCTTTGGAGAGCAAGTATGATTTTGTGTTGGTTGAAGGAACTGATTTACTCGAAGAAAGCAACGTTTTTGACATAAATTTCAATGCTTCATTAGCGCAAAGTTTGAATATTCCTGCATTGGTGGTGCTCAAAGATAGTTTTTCAACAGAAGAAGAACTTATCAACCACGTGCAAATTGAAGTAAATGCACTTTTAGAACAAGAAGTTCAAGTTTTAGGCGTATTTATCAATAAATCAAAATATTATACAGATGAAGTAAAGCAAAAATTGCAAAGCGAATTTAAAGATATTCATTTTACAATTTTTCCAAAAGAAGATGATTTGGGCAAGCCTACATTGAAAGAAGTTGCCGACAAATTAGGAGCACATTTTCTTTACAAAGGGGGAGACTCAAATGCAATAGCTCGTAAAACTATTGTGGGAGCAATGCAGTTACACAATTTTTTGAGTCGAATAACGGAGGGATGCTTGGCAGTCATTCCTGCTGATAGGTCAGATTTGATTGTGGGAACTTTGGCTGCGCACCTTTCATCAAATTACCCGCATATTGCAGGGTTGGTGCTTTCGGGCGGATTTACACCTGAAAAATCAATCGTGAAAATTCTTGATGGAACTCAGAAAATGGTTCCGATAATGCTTTCAAAATTAGGAACTTTTGAAACAGCAAATAGCATTGGAAATATTAAATCAAAAATATATCCTGAAAGCATCGAAAAAATCAAACTTTGCTTCCAAATGTTTGAAAAATATGTTGATATAGAGGATTTAAATGCTCGGGTTTCTTCGTTCAAGTCCGATGCTATTACGCCCCGAATGTTTCAGTATAATATGGTTCAGAGTGCTCGTAAAGCTCAGAAACACATTGTTTTACCCGAAGGAACAGATGACCGTATTCTCACCGCCGCTTCTCAATTAGCTGCCGATGAGTTGGTTTATTTGACCATTTTAGGCGAACAAGAAAAAATAATAGCACGTGTAAATGAATTGGGCTTAAAATGGGACGAAAGACGTATTTCTATTGTCAATCCGATAAAAAGCCCGAAATATGAATCGTATGTACAAAAATTATACGACATCAGAAAATCAAAAGGAATGGAACTTTCACAAGCACGAGACTTAATGCTTGATGTGTCATACTTTGGAACGATGATGGTTTTTGTGGGTGATGCTGACGGAATGGTTTCAGGTGCCGTAAACACAACTGCACACACAATTCGTCCTTCATTGCAATTCGTGAAAACCAAACCCAATGTAAATACAGTTTCGTCGGTATTTTTTATGTTGTTGCAAGACCGTGTGTTGGTCTATGGAGATTGTGCCATAGTGCCTAATCCAACTGCTGAACAATTAGCTGAAATTGCCATTTCATCAGCAGAATCGGCAAAAGCGTTCGGCATAGAGCCAAAAGTAGCATTATTATCCTATTCCTCAGGAAGTTCAGGAAGTGGAGCTGATGTAGATAAAGTGCGTGCCGCTACTGAAATTGTAAAATCACAACGCCCAGAACTTTTGGTGGAGGGACCCATTCAGTATGACGCTGCGGTTGACCCAAAAGTGGGTAAAAGTAAAATGCCAAATTCAAAGGTGGCAGGGCAGGCTAATGTGTTGATATTCCCTGATTTAAATACGGGAAATAATACTTACAAAGCCGTACAACGTGAAACAGGAGCTTTGGCAATTGGACCAATGTTGCAGGGACTTAAAAAACCCGTGAACGATTTAAGTCGTGGAGCAACCATTCCTGATATTTACAATACAGTGTTAATCACTGCTATTCAGTCAGTTATGGAGGAATAAATAGTTATGTAGATAAAATAATAACAAAATAATGGAAATACTTATAATAAATTCAGGGAGTTCGTCATTGAAATATCAACTGATTGATTCTCAAACAGGAAAAGCAATCGCCAAAGGATTGGTTGACCGTATTGGCATTGACGGAAGTACTGTGAAATATGTAGCTTTAAAAAACGGAAAAGAAGTTGAGATTAAAAAACAATTGCCTATTCGCAACCACGAAGAAGGAATGAAAGTGGTAACTGACTTATTGTCAGATGTTGAAGTGGGTGTAGTGAATAATCCTGATGACATCAAAGCAATCGGACATCGAGTGGTGCACGGAGGTGAAAAATTTGTTCAGCCTACAATTATCACAGAGGAAGTGAAAAATGAAATCGAAAAACTCATTCCGTTATCACCTCTGCATAATCCTGCTTGTTTGGAAGGTATCAGAAGTGCTGAAAAAATCTTCAAAAAAGCCACTCACGTAGCCATTTTTGACACGGCTTTCCATCAAACGATGCCTGCCCAAGCATTCCGTTATGCCATTCCAAATGAGTTTTATGAAAAACACGGAGTGCGGGCATATGGTTTTCACGGAACAAGTCATAAATATGTTGATGCGCAAGCTCGTAAATACCTCAATGCCAACATAAAAAATATTACAATCCATTTAGGAAATGGTTCAAGTATGGCTGCCGTAAACGAAAATGGTCAATGTATGGATACCACAATGGGGCTTACACCTCTTGACGGATTAGTAATGGGAACTCGTTGCGGGCAAATTGATGCGGGTGTGATTTTTTATATGGCTAACCAATTGAATTTGAGTGTTGAAGAAATCAATACCGTATTGAACAAAAAAAGCGGAATGCTGGGGCTTACGGGCAGTTCCGATGCACGTGATGTTTCAGATAAATATTTTGCTCACGATGCTAACGCCGTGCTTTGCTATGAAATGTACGCTTACCGAATTAAAAAATTCATTGGTGCTTATGCAGCAGTTCTCAACGGATTGGATTCTATCACATTTACGGCGGGATTGGGTGAAAATGACGACTTAATCCGTTTGTTGGTGTGTCAAAATATGGAGTTTTTAGGTATTCAAATTGATGAGGAGAAAAACAAAAAGTTGAATCGTCCGAAGCAAACTGTTGAAATTCAGAAAGAAGGTAGCCGAGTAAAAATATTAATAATTCCAACTAACGAAGAATTGCAAATTGCTACCGAAGTGGTTGGTGTTGTAAAATAAATGTGAAGAAAATCACAATTTCAAATTCACATTATGATGAACTGTTTAAAAAGTTGATAGAATGCTTGTCAATGAATCACTTTTTGAACAGTTTCTCTTTTTAGGATAGAACAATTTGTTTCTTTACTTTATTAAAAAATATGTTGATAAAAACCAAAGCTATTGTCATTTCTTCTTTAAAATATAGCGATAATAGCTTGATTGTTAGATGTTTTACGGAAGATTACGGTATTCAGAGTTATTTGCTACAAGGAGTTTTGTCTTCTAAAAAAACAACTTTGAAGGCGGCTTTGTTTCAACCTTTTATGCAATTAGAAATCGTTGCAACTTACAGAAATTCAGGCTCTTTGGAACGAATAAAAGAAGCCAAAGTAAGTCATATTTATCAATCTCTGCACACTAATATTTACAAAAATTCGGTAGCGATATTTCTGTCAGAAATATGTTCGTTTGTATGCACCGTAGAGCATTCTGAACCTAAATTATATCGTTTTTTGGAAGAAAAGTTGTGTTTTTTTGATAAAAATACATTTTTGGCAAATTTCCATCTAAAATTTTTAATTGATTTGACACAATATTTAGGATTTTATCCTGATATATCAGATGATAATTATCTGTTTTTCAATATGGAAGAAGGAGTATTCAGTCGTTTTGATGAATCGAAATATTCCATTTCTGGTCAGGAATTACAACTTTTTAAAGATATTATCAATTCAGAATATACTGATTTACAGCATATTAAAGTGAATAAATCAGAACGTAATACCTTGTTAAGCAGTCTTTTAAAATATTATGAATGGCATTTTCCCGGATTTCGGAAGACCAAATCGTTAGAAGTGTTGCAAGTTCTTTTTTAGCTCTACACCTTGAAAAACAGTTTTTTATGATATAAAAATCGGCATATAAACCATTCAAAAGTGAATACGGCTAACGATGAAAATACTAAAAACCAAGGAGTTGGCATTCCAAAAGTGTGCTCCATAGGTCCTAAAACAATTGTTCCGTAATGGTTTAGCCAAT
>JBGYFE010000121.1:0-2944 GCA_041819925.1 Capnocytophaga sp. | reverse complement strand
TCATTTATGGGGTGACCGACGGGACTCGAACCCGCGACAACCAGTGCCACAAACTGGCGCTCTACCAACTGAACTACGGTCACCACAACATCATTTTTAAAAAAAAAAATGGAGCGGGAGACGAGGGTCGAACTCGCGACATTCAGCTTGGAAGGCTGACACTCTACCAACTGAGTTACTCCCGCAAATTTCTGAAATGGTCGGTGCAGCAGGATTTGAACCTGCGGCCCCCTGCTCCCAAGGCAGGTGCGCTACCGGGCTGCGCCATGCACCGTTTTATCTAACTTATCCATCAGACTAGAATATATTAACATTTTTTATTTCATTTGTCAACACTTTTTTTTATTTTATTTCAATTTTTTTCTAACACCTATTGTATAATTAAGTGCAACACCTAAAATATATTAAAAAAACATAGTAAAAATGATATACTAATATCTCTGACAAAATTAGAAAGGATCATTCTTACTATGCTAGATAATAATAACATATTTTCAAATAAAAGTCACTACTCTCATTTAACTTCTTCTCAAAGAGGAATTATTCAGGCTTACCTGAATGAAGGTAAATCCCTAAGGTTTATTGCCAGCAAAATTGGAAAAAGCCCTTCTACTATCTCCAGAGAAGTTAAAAGAAACTCCGTTTCACAAATGGATTCCCTGCATGGCTTTAAAAATTTTTACTTCGCAGATTCTGCCAATATCCTCTACAAAAACAGAAGAAAAAAATGTGTCTATTTCAAAGAATATGACCCTCAATTTTTTCTTGAGCTGAAAAACGAAATCCTGAAAAAAGAAAAAAGAAAACACAGTATTGATACTTTCTGTAATTTCTACAAAAGAAACAACCCTGATAAAATTGTCCCCTCCACAAAAACTGTCTATGAAATGATTCATAATGGAAAAATTGAAGGAATAAAGCCATATATGCTTCCAAGACTTGTTAAACTTAAGCCGAGAAAGAAAAACAATGGGCATATCAATGCTAAAAAGAACAAAAAGATTCTAGGTACAAGCATTGAACAGAGACCTGAAAACATTAATAGCCGTGAAGAAAAAGGACATTTTGAAATTGATGCTGTAAAGGGGAAAAATGGAAAAAATGAAGCCTGTATTATTACTCTGGTTGACAGAAAAAGCAGGTACACATATATCCTGTTTTTGCCCAAACTAAATGCTGAAAATGTTAATAAGGCACTACTAAAACTATTTAAGAAAGTTGGAAAGAAAAATTTTAAATCAATAACTTCTGACAATGGTTCTGAATTCAGTAAATTAGTGGAACTGGAAAACAAAAACTTGAAGGTGTACTTTGCACATCCATATTCATCATATGAACGTGGAACAAATGAAAATACAAACGGACTCATACGTGAGTTCTTGCCAAAAGGGGAAAGCATGAATGGAAAGGAAAAGGAAATACCAAAAATACAAAAAATTTTAAATAAGAGATACAGAAAAATATTGGACTACCGTTCACCAGAAGAATACCATTTTGATGATTCGATAGCATAAAAAATTAAAGGCAGAAAAATCTCTGCCTCTAAAAACACTTTATTTTTATATTATTTTTACTTTTTGTTGCACTTGACTTGACAATACACCTTTTTTAAAAAAAATATATATTCATGTCTTAAAACACTATGTTTTGGAGCTTTTTCTTCTTCACTATACTTCTTAATAATTTTCAATTCTATCTAAAAAATATTATTAAAAATTATATTGGTATTATATCAAACGACATTGATTCTAAAACTTTAAGTAATGCATCTGTTGTATCTAATGATGTTAAACAAACCACTTCTTGCTCACTTGTTGCTCTTCTAATCTTAAATCCATCATTTGCTGAGTTTTTCTCTTTATTTGTTGTGTTTATAACCATATCTACACGACCATCATAAATAGCATCTAATACATTGTATCCATTTTCGCTAATTTTTCCAATTACTTCCACTTTCATGCCATTTTTCATCAAATACTCAGCTGTTCCTTTTGTTGCAAATATAGCATAACCAAGTTCCGAAAACCTTTTAGCAAGTGGTAATGCTTCCGCTTTATCTTTTTCACCTATTGTAAACAAGACATTTCCTTGCTCACGAACTCTAATTCCAGCAGAAATCAATCCTTTATATAATGATTTTTCAATATTTGCATCACTTCCCATTACTTCTCCTGTTGATTTCATTTCTGGGCCAAGTATTGTATCAACATCTTTTAATTTTTGGAAACTAAACACCGGAACTTTAGTGTACACATTTTTACTTTCTTCAATTATTCCAGTTTTATATCCTTTATCTTTTAATTTTTCTCCTAGAATAGCTTGCATTGCTAAGTTTGCCATCGGTACTTCTGTTATTTTACTTAAAAAAGGTACTGTTCTTGAACTTCTTGGATTTACTTCAAGTACAAATATTTCTCCGTCACTAATCACATATTGAATATTAATTAATCCTATAATATTAAGACCTTTTGCAAGTTTAACAGTATATTCTATTAATGTTTGCTTTTGTTCCTCTGTTAATGTTTGAGGTGGATAAACCGCTATGGAATCTCCAGAATGAACTCCAGCTCTTTCAATATGTTCCATTATTCCAGGTATTACAACTGTTTCTCCATCAGAAATTGCATCAACTTCAATCTCTTTTCCAACTAAATATCTATCTGTCAATACTGGATGATCAGGTGAAATTTTCACTGCATTTTCCATATATTGTTTCAATTCTTCTTCACGGTAAACAATTTCCATAGCACGTCCACCCAATACATAAGATGGTCTAACTAATACAGGATAACCTATTTCTTTCGCATTTTTCACAGCTGTTTCTGTATCAAACGCTGTTTTACCAAGTGGTTGTGGGATTTCAAGTTTAGTCAATAAAGCTTCAAACTTATCTCTATTCTCTGCATTATCAATTTCTTCTAAAGCTGTTCCCAATATTTTAACT
>JBGYFE010000120.1:0-3026 GCA_041819925.1 Capnocytophaga sp. | reverse complement strand
TTCAATATAGTTACGCTTTATTTTTTTAATATGTGGGACAAAATCGGGACGCGTTTTTAAAAACTTGAAAAGCAAGTCTTAATAATATCGTTTAAAGTTTGATTTTACCTATTAAAAAGTGATATTTCCTCTTTTTACGTATTCAGGAACTTGTGCCTACAAAGGAGGGCGATATATTCAATACACGGAAGAAAAACCTATTACAATGAACCCTTTTGCCGTAGGCAAAGAAGAGTTTAATATTGAAAAAACAGAGTTTTTAGCAAATCTCATTTTTTTAATTTGGCAGGGAGCAGATGCAACAATGTCTCCTACTCAAAAAGCAGTGTTAGACAATGCCTTACTGACTTATTATCATCAGTTTTATGAAGGGGGTACTAACTGGTATGAAAATGAAAAGACGGAAAATTTACTCTTATTTCTGAATAGATTTAACATTAGTGAAGAGGATTTAGAAACTGAAAAACAAACTTTGTATGATATATTGGGACTTCCTTTTGACGCTTCAACCGAAGAAATTAAGAAAAAAGGTAGAGAGTTATTGCAAATTTATCATCCTGACAAAAATACACAAAATGAAAACTATAAAACCGAGCAATTTTACAGAATATTTGAAGCTTATGAAACATTATCCGATGAAAATAAAAGAAAAATTTATAATGAAACGGCTTCTTTAATTGTTTCTAAACAGGAAATTATCATAACAGAAAGATATAACGGTAATTTTGAGCAACACCTCAGACGACAAATTATAAAAAAAATTAATGAAATTGATGAAATTTTTCAAGTGTCAGAACTTTCTTTCAATAGCTTTTATGATTTCTGTGAAAAATTTTTGCCCGTGTATTTTAACAACAGACGTCATAAAATTACCGAACAAGAATTTAATCTTAGAACCTTTCTTTTTGTCTTAAAAGATTTTTACAAAGGAGGACGTTACGGAACAACGCTCAATGAAAATGCCGATAATTCCTTGTTTTATGAACCTTTCATTGTTTTTGAAATTGATAACGTTAAAGATAACCCCAAATTATTTCCCATAGTAACCCTTATTATTATGGACACGTTCATTCAAAAAATGCGTTTACGAAGTGATAGAAGAAAAGCTCTCATTATAGAGGAAGCGTGGAAAGCTATTGCCTCCAAGTTAATGGGTGGATACATTTTATACTTGTATAAAACAGTGCGAAAATTTTGGGGCGAAGCAGTTGTAGTTACGCAAGAACTTGACGATATCATAGGGAATGCTGTTGTAAAGGATTCTATCATAAACAACTCAGACACATTTATATTGCTTGACCAAACAAAGTTTAAAGATAATTTCGACCGAATAGCATCACTTTTATCATTGAACAAAGTAGAGCAAAATAAGATATTTACAATCAACAACTTAAATAATAAATATGGACGAGGACGATTTAAGGAATTTTATTTAAAAAGAGGTTCACGAGGTGAAGTGTATGGCAATGAAGTTTCCATAGAACAATATCTAACTTATACCACTGAAAAGCCTGAAAAATCCGCTATTCTACACTATGTGAATGCAGTAGGAAGTTATGATAAAGCCTTAGAAATGTTTGTCAAAGATTTTAAAACATTTAATGAAGATATGAAAAGTATGTTTTCATTAGTAAATCTTTATAAAAAACCATTAGACAATGCTGTAATAACTTTCTTTAAAGAATTCAAAAACAAAAATCGAGGTAAAAATATACTGAAAGAATTAGATGATTTTATAAAAGAAGAAAATAAAAGTTTAGATGAAATAATTAAAACACAACAATATGATTATCAAGCAGTTTAATTTTTTAGTATTTGCTTTATTTCCTATGCTGGGAGTTGGACAAACTATTTATTTTGACCCTGGTATCAGTGGTGCACTAATAGGTTATTCTCAAAGTTTAAAAAATGGGCAGAACAAAATAGCTGATGAACAAAGCCAGCTGCAAAAAGCACAAACTTTTGTGAGCACGCAAGTAGCCTTAGTAAATGATGTTCAAAAGAAAATATACAAGGGACTTTCGGAAGTGTCTACCACACTTTCAAATGGAATCCAAGTCAAGCATATTTACTCAGAATTAGAGCAATGTAGTAAATATTCAAAAGACATTGCCAATTTAGTAAAAAAACAACCCCAATATGCCATTTTCGGAGCAAAAGCTACACAAAAATCCTACGAGCAAGTATTGAAAATTACTTCGGAAATAAGTAGCGTATTACAAGGCGGAGAAAAAAACTTAATGACCGCAGGCGATCGTTATCGATTGTTGGACTCCATTGAAGGTAAAATAGCTACACTTAAAATTTGGCTTGCCTCTATTAAGGTAGCGTTAGAACACGCTCAAATGGTTGGTTTTTGGAAAAGTATCAATCCTTTTCAAGGCTATATCAATACCGATAGAGACATCATCCAAAATATTATGGACAAATATAAACATCAATTCTAAATTTCAATGAAACGACTACTTTTTTTGTTAGGACTTTTGTTTTTTAGTTTTTGGCTTTCTTCTTCGGGAGGAAAATCACAAGCTCCGTGGGAGGGAGAAGAATCCTTATCCGTAAATTTAATTTCACAAGAAGTGGATAATACTCTTCGGGAAAATGAGCGACAAAAAACACTTAATTCTCGGCAAAACATCAATACAGCTACTGAAGTTGCAAATAAAAAGCAATGGAATACTTATAAAGAAACAGCTAAAAAAATTCAAGACCGTTTACGTATTGTAGACTTTGCTCTACAAGCCATACCATCAGGTTATGTGATTTCACAAAAAGCGAATGATATAAAAAGAAATCAACAGCGAATTTTACAAGAAATTCGTACAGCTCCACAATCATTAAAACAGGTGTTACCTAATCAATTGCGATTTGTAGAAGAGTTACAAATGGTAGTACGATTTCTTTCTGGAATTGTACTCTCCTACGGAGCCATCAACCAAATGGAACGAGCTGAACGTCAAATTTTACTGGATTATGCCCTTGCCGAAGTAGATAAACTTGCCAGTGCCTCATTTAGTACACTTATG
>JBGYFE010000119.1:0-3536 GCA_041819925.1 Capnocytophaga sp. | reverse complement strand
TCCTTCATTAGCTAATATAATTTGTTCAGGATTATTGTTAAATAATTCATCATTCTGTTGATAGTCATAAGCATTAACAAAAGAAAACACATTCGTTATTACGCCTTTTTTTTCTTGTGAATTTCCTAAAAAAAACGTAAATACAGCTATAATTGTTATTATTTTTTTCATTTTACCAAGTGTTTTTATCAATATAAACATCTAATTTTTTTTGTTGTTCAATGGGAAAGTACCATTCATAAAACTCTTTTTCAAGTTTAGAAAAACTTAATGTATCTCCATCGTAAATAAGCTGAATTAATTCTTGAATTTCTGGATTACTTGAATTTCCATTTACTATATCTTCGAGAACTTCTGTTTTTAATCGCATCACAATAATACTAAGTTCTGAGGTAGATGTGTTAGATGTTCGATACCACCTTTCTCCTCTTTTTTGAAAAACATAAGCTCCCGAAAGAGGTTTCTCTCCCTTGGAATTGAAATAAAACTTAATAATACAAGTAGGTATTCCACTTAGCTCAAAAGACAGCTTATGTTCCAAAACTAAAAACAAATCTTCTTTGGAAGCTCTTATTATTTTATCAAAATACTCTTGTGGTTGTATTTTTGCACTACTTTCTCCTTTCCAAATATTAGCATTATACCATTGCTGATTAGTTGCAGAAAGGATGGAAATCATTAAATTTTCAGGTGTATCCATTTTAGCTTCATCAAGGCTTGAATAATCCTTGTAGATTTTCTTTTGAGCATAGCTTTCAAAAGAAATTTGTGTTTGTTGTTCGTATCCCATAATAAGATTAGGATAAACTTGCTGTGCAGTCGTTTTTATCACACTTAATAAAAACAATACAGATATAAAAAATCTGACCATATAAAAATGTTTTAAATTTATTTTCTATTTATTATTAATAATTTTGCCAATTTTGCTTGGCGATAATCACTTTTCGTGAAAATTTTCCTTTGTATTTTTTCCATTTTTTCCAAAAAAGAAATATAAAAAAGTAGTAAAATGGAAAACTTAAAAGAAAAATTGTAAACATTATCTTTTCCTCTGTGAAATTAATTTTATTAGGGGAAGACTGTTGGATAAGATAAGCGTACTTTTTATTTACCCAAAGAGGTATTGAATCGTATCTAACTTCATCAAAATCAATATTTTTTTTCGAATTCATACTTGTTAAATAATCAACAAAATCAATGTTTCCATACATCAAAATAACCCTTTCTTTTCGTTGTTCAAAAGGCAGTATAGTGTCTTGAACCAGTATTAAATAATTTGTTGTGGTAGATGCTCTTCTGCCTGTTGTATAAGTACTGTCTAATCGGCATATTTCTTTTCTAAATAATTTGGAATCAAATAAATTGGTTTTATTTAAATCGGGAATTGTTATAAAACCCATACAAAACATTAGAAACCATATAAGTACAATTAAAAATTTCAATAAGTTTACATACATTTGCTGAATAACTAACTTATTCTCCAATTGCTTATACAATTGATATAATTCTTTTTTTTTATCTATACTCATCTGCTTAATTTTTTTTCATAAAGAGTTATTTCTTCGGTCAAAGCTATTTCCCCTTCAAAATCTACCAATTCAAACTCTACCCATCCTTTCGATTTTACTTTTGCATTTAGTCCTAATACCACAGGTGGAATTAATAATTTTCCCGCGTTCTCATTACGAGTAAAATTATATTCTATTTTTCCTTGCAAACAAGCCTTAGCATAACCTTTTACTTCGCAGTCTATGACATCTTTGGCAACTAACAGTTGTGTTACAACGCCAAAACTGAAACAGCCTGTGCCAAAAATATCGGCATACGATTCTTGGTTTTTATATTCTTTTTGGTTTATTGCTTTGGTTTGTAAAATAGCTCCTTTCACTCCAAAAGTTAAATCAGCAGAACCAAAAATTCCTAATCTTAAAATGTTTGCTCTTTCTAATTGTTTAAAAATAGGATGTGTAATAGTTGCTTCTCCTTCTGCTTTTATTCCTCCTGTAATAGCCCATTCCATTACTTCTTCATACAGAGGAGATTTTCTCTTTTCTCGGTTGTAAGATTCTCCACTAATTTTGATAGGGTCTATTTTGAATTTAAGTCCTAAATTAATTTTTCTATCCACAAAGCGTAGTTTATCACCAAGGTCTTCTATTCGCTTAGTCAAAACTTCTGAAACACCAGGAGGCATTGCTGAAACAGCTTTACGGTCTTCCTTCACCCACTCAACCTTCACTTTTTTGTATTCCCCAGCCATTGGGTTGCCTATGCGAGCTGAAATCTCAATGTTGTTGATACCTCCATCCTTATTTTTATGGCTAAGATTTCGATTTAATGAAAGCTTATCGTGGTCCAAACGTGTGCCATTATGATACCATTCTATGTGATTTTTAGGAATTTCATCAATGGAAACTTTTGGGCTAATGTCTATCTGAAAATCTGTATTACGAAATTTTTTATCCAATTTATGTACGTAATAAAGCGTTTCTCCATTTTTTGCTACTCGGTTTTTATTATCCAAATCAATAGCCTTTAATTCGTTGTGTTTAAATTCTTTAACTTTTTTTGATATAAGTAACTCTACTTTCGGTTCTCCCTCTGTTTGTGCCTGCGCTTCAACGCTTAACAAAGTTGTGTTTTCAGAGCGTCCCCCGTTCAAATCAAAAAAAACTGTGTTGCTTCTATTTTTTTTATCAGTTTCTGTTTCTAATATCTTTCTGTCAATTCCACGCTCATAGAGTGTCCAGTTTATGCTGGTAAATTCGGCTAACTCACCCATCTTGAAATGCTCTGAAAACATATTCCGCTTAAAAGGCAATTCCAAAACGTCTCCATCGTAGTATTTTTTGTTCTTATATTCAATGTAGTATTTTGTTGCTACTGCTGAATTTTGTGAATTTGTAGTACTTTTTTCTTTGTTTCCTGTCTGCTCTTTTTCAGAAGTATTAATTTGGTTTTCAGTATTTTGAACTTGTGAAATATCGGCATCTATGGAGTTTTCTTGTCGCATTTTAAGTTGTGCGACTTCGGTTTGTCTTTTTTCCTCTTCCACAGCCCATTCTTGCAGCTCTTTTTCATATTCTTCCCCTTGTTCTCCAAAAATAGCTTCTGTCTGCTCTCTTTTTTGCTGAACAAGTGCTTTTATATTCTCTGAGATTCTTTTGTACTCCTCTGAAAGACTGACTACATTTTTCTCTGTCTTATCATAGCTGGTTTCGAGTGTTCCAGCGATAAGTTGGCGGTCAGAATTCAGGCGTATGTTCGTAAATTTAACTACAATCTTCGTATCTTGCAAATACGGAATCTCTACATAGCCCACACCCGAAAAAACACCGTTGCTTCCAGAGGCTTGTAGCACCGTTACCGGAAAATCACCCGCCGTAAATACCTCATTTATGCCTAAATAGCCCTCCAACGGCGATTGTAGTTAAATTTACGAACATACGCCTGAATTCTGACCGCCAACTTATCGCTGGAACACTCGAAACCAGCTATGATAAGACAGAGAAAAATGTAGTCAGTCTTTCAGAGGA
>JBGYFE010000118.1:0-18036 GCA_041819925.1 Capnocytophaga sp. | reverse complement strand
CATACACATAAAATTGGCAAAAAACACACCACTGATATTGAAGGAAACAACACACTTTTGAGACATCGAATACGCCGAGCGGTTCGGAAAACTTGCTGTTTTTCAAAAAAATTAGAAAACCATATAAAAGCCTTTGAAATTATGTTTTTCTACATCAACTTTGGGTGGATTTGAGCATCATACTTTGGGAAACACTACCAAATTTTTAAATTACTTCACCTCAAAATATGCCATTCTGTCGCGGTAGAAAGACCCAAGATAATAGGTGTTGCCCACAGTAAGTACAGTAGATACTCCGCTGAAATCCTCGTTGTATTTGCCTTTGATAATGGGCGTTGCCTTCAAATTATCGGGGTTGATAAGGGTAATATGAAAGTCTTTTAAACACTCAAAAGTGGTTTTATCTCCACAATTTTGACGCAATGAACCCGCTGTAATAAGTTCTTTACCCTGCCAAAATCGTTGCATTGGCTCCAATCCACGCATTTTTTTTTGATATGTACTTTTCGGTAGAAAATTTTTTGTCTTTCCGAAGGATTTACAGGGTGTTATTCACTGGTAATCACCACTTTGGGAGCTATCATCACACCATTTTCAATCTCCCCTGAATGTTCTATGGTTTGCATTGTTTTTTCTACTTAATTTAACGGCTCAAAGTTATGAAAAAAATTGTTTGTACGGCTCAAAAAAAAACCGAACAGGAATTTCTTCCGCTCGGATTTTTATTTTTACCTTTCGTTTTCTATCCAACGCATCATTTTTACGCGTTGAGCGGGCGTTTCTTGTAAGCCACCTGCCAAAATATCCAAAATTTTGTCCCACAGGTTCTTTTTTCCCTCTCGCATTGCTTTGAGTTCGTTGTACGCCTTGATGTAATCTTGCTCGTATTGGTGAGCCTCTTCATCGGTGTAGTTGTACGGAAGATGATTGAGAATTTCTTGTGTCAGTTCATCAATTTCTTCGGGTTTTAGTTTTTCAATCATTGCTAATTTTAGTGTGTGGGTTTCAGCGATTGAAAAATTTTCTGTTGCCAATAAAAAAATTTCGTTCCAAACCGAGTTCCATTTTTCTAAATTTTCATCAATGAAAACAATTTCTCCCAAATCCTTCATTTCTTGAAAGTTATGATTGAGAATGGTTTTATAAACACTGAATTTTTCCCAAATTTCACTCAATTTTGAAGCATCTCTGTTTTTAAGTTTGGTTTCAATTTCGGTAAAAAGTTCGCCAATTTTATCGGTTGTTTCCAGAAAAGTTTGCTTTTTTGCCAACCAAATTTCGGTCAGATTTTTATCATTCACCGAAGCGAATAACACGCTACATTCTTGCAAATGATTTCTTACTTTTTTGCCGTTTTCTACTATTTGCTGATGCCCTTTTTTTACATCAACAACTAATTTTTTTATCGTTTGAACGGCTTTTATAATAGGATTAAATTCCATAAAATTTTATTTTTTTTAGATTTTTTTATACTTTTTGGATTTTTTTCGCCCAAATGAAAGAAACGAAAATCAACGCCAAAATCACCAATGTAACCACCGCAGAAGCTGCTTGACCGCCTCCAAAATTCACAAAACTCGCTCCAATGAAGAAGAAAATAAAACCGTGATACGCCATTTTTCGCAGTTTTTGTCCCACAGGAAAGAGCAACGCTATGGCTCCCAAAATTTTTACCACACCCAAAAACGGCGAAAGATAGGCAGGAAGGCTCAAATTTTGAAAAATTTCTTGCATTTGTGGCGTGTAAATAACATTCTGAATGCCTGTTGCTACCGCCGCTAATACTACAAAAATAGTTGAAATCCAATAAATTACGATATTAGATTTTGAAAAAGAAAGATTTGTCTCCATTTTTTACGAAAATTAAATTATGGGGGCAAAATTATAGCGATTTGAGATGATAAAATTGTAAAAAACGGAAAAAAATGTAGCGAAAAATCAAAAGAAATTTTTATTTTCTTGAATATTTTTTTTGAATTTTTTAGGAGAAAATCCTGTAATATTTTTTATTTCTCGGTGCAAATGTGCCGAATCAAAAAATGAATTATCATACGCCAAATCGGATATTTTTAGTTGATTTTCAAGAATTTGCATTGCCATTTCTTGAATTTTTACAATTCTGAAATATTCCTTTGGGCTACAACCGATGTATTTGTAAAAATGATTCCGCAAAGTGCGTTCGGTAGTGGCAATTTTTTCAGATAATTCTTTTATATTCAATGGATTATAATTATTTTCAATCAAGGAAATCGCTTTTTCTATCATTGAAAAATCATTTTTGGGAATTTCACTGAAAAAAATTTCCTCCAAAGCGAAAAATAATTCTTCCACTTTTTGAAAATTTTGGGCTTTTTCTCTGAATTTTTTGGCTTTTTCGGGCAGAAATTCATCAATGTTGGTAAGCCACGGCAACTCATCAGGATTTTTTTCATAGAAAAACGCCAATGCAAAAGGTTTGAGATGTACGCCAACAACCTTAATTTGCTCATACAGAGGCGTTACTGAAACCTTATCCGTAGTAATCCGCGAGAGTGAAAAATGGGCTTTTTCCGTTTGTTTCCGTGTATGGTTAGTCGCCACGAACGGAAAATCAAAAAAATAGCCCAAAGTAATGCGAGGGTAAGGCGTTATAAATTGATTTTCAGTAAATTCTTGGGCGGAACATTCGGCATAAAAAAAACTTTCAACAAAAGGTAAAAGTTTATCATTCAGTGGTTTATGAAAAATAAAAGATTTTTTCTCCATTATGAAAAATTTCGGACAAAAATAACAAAAAAACCGAACAGAAATTACTTCCATTCGGTTTTTAGTAAAATTAAAAGGTCGTGTTTTAAAAAGTATGATGATATAAAAATTTGACAATCAGGGAATAAAGTTGTATTTTTGTTGAATGTTAGTATCAATAAAACTTCACTGCCCCAATTGTCAGAGTACAAAGATAGTCAAAAATGGCAATAAAAAGAACAAAAAACAAAATTATCTTTGCAAAACCTGCAAACGCCAATTCATCGGTGACCATAATCTGACCTACAAAGGTTGGGCTTCGTGTAGTTTTGATGAGATTTGTACAGATAGTTGAGAGGCTTTTACCTCTGTTTTTCAAGGACATACACATAAAATTGACAAAAAATACACCACTGATATTGAAAGAAACAACACACTTTTGAGACATCGAATACGTCGAGCGGTTCGGAAAACTTGCTGTTTTTCAAAAAAGTTAGAAAACCATATAAAAGCCTTTGAAATTGTGTTTTTCTACATCAATTTTGGGTGGATTTGAGTATCATACTTTGGGAAGCACTATCAAATAATAATATTCGTGCACCGTTGTTTTTGTACAATATTTTTGAATACTTGTTATTTTTAGGATATTATTTTCTATACTATACGTACGAAAGGTTTGTCAGCACCTAAAAAGTATATTTGATTTCCATTTTTTATGCTATATACCCATTTACTTAAATTTCCAGTAACACACTCTCCACTTATCTTTGCGGTATGACAGTGAGTTCTTATTATTTCTCCATCTTTAAATTCCCACACTGTTTTTTTCTCACAATCACCTATCTTTTTATCAATTCCATCTTCAAAATGACTGTCCAATTGCCAAACCCCTACAATAACATCTGAATGAGCGTCATAATTTTGGCAAGAAAACATTAATCCCCCACACCGCCAATATTTGACGATAAAATCCTACAAAACCTCATAAATGCCCGCTGCGCCCTGCCCCGTGCCAACACACATCGTCACCATTCCATATTTTTGGTTGCGACGTTTGAGCTCATTAAATAATTGGACAGAAAGTTTTGCCCCCGTGCAACCCAACGGATGCCCCAAAGCAATCGCTCCCCCATTGACATTGATAATTTCTGGATTCAAGTCCAACTCACGAATAACTGCCAACGATTGTGCGGCAAAGGCTTCGTTAAGTTCAATAAGTTCGATGTCTTTTGCTGCCATTCCTGCCTTTTGCAAAGCCTTTGGAATAGCCTTTACGGGACCAATTCCCATAATGTCAGGCGGAACTCCCGCCACGGCATAACTCACTAAACGGGCGATGGGCTCTATATTCAGTTTTTTTACCATATCTTCGCTCATCAGAAGTAGAAAAGCAGCTCCGTCACTGGTTTGTGATGAATTTCCAGCAGTGACGCTTCCGCCTTGTGCGAAAACAGGCTTTAATTTTGCTAATGCAGTCAGTGAGGTGTCGGCACGAGGTCCTTCATCAACCTTGAAAGTATATTTTTTAGATGAACGTTTTCCATTTTCAAGTAATATTTGCTCCACTTCAATCGGTGCAATTTGGCTTTCAAAAACATTTTCTGATAAAGCTCTTAAAGCCTTTTGATGCGATTGAAAGGCAAATTCATCTTGGTCTTCTCGTGAAATGTTAAATTGTTTTGCCACCTTTTCAGCAGTCAATCCCATTCCCCAATAGTAATCTTCGTGCCCTTCCTTAACAGCTTTATAATCAGGAGATGGGCGATAGCCTCCAAACGGAATATAACTCATACTCTCCACACCCCCTGCAATGATGCAATCAGCCATTCCTGACTGAATTTTAGCCATAGCAACGGCAACAGTTTCCAATCCTGATGCACAATATCGGTTTATGGTCATTCCTGGCACTTGGTCAGTTTTGAGTCCCATAAGTGAAATCAACCGACCTATATTTAATCCTTGCTCAGCTTCGGGCATTGCATTCCCAACGATGACATCATCAATTAAATTTTTGTCAAAATCAGGCAGTTGAGACATCATATAGGCAATGGTTTCAGCGGCTAATTCATCAGGACGCTTAAAACGAAGCAATCCTCTCGGAGCTTTCCCAACGGCTGTGCGATATGCTTTTACTATATACGTTGTTTTCATCATATTGTTAGTGTTTTAGATAAATATTTTCGTTGTTTTGACATAAAAAACAACTCGAAGATTGGTGCGACAGCAACGAATATATGAAAATATTTTTGAAAATACTTATATTTTATCTAACTTTTAAGTCAAAGACTTTTATTGATGCAAGGTTGCAAGGATTCGATAAATTTTCTTGAATTAATTTCATCTTTTTGCAACTGTAATTTCAAGGCTTCTAATGATTCAAATTTCGTTTCGTCTCGGAGATATGTTAAGAAGTATATTTGCAATTGCTTATTATATATATCTTCTTTAAAATCAAAGAAATACACCTCAATACTCGCTCCTTTTCCTTCAATAGTAGGGTTTGTTCCGATGCTCATCATTCCATACACTTTTTGATGATTTATAATGCTATAAACCACGTAAATTCCATTTTTTGGAATGAGTTTATAATCTTCTTCAATGAGAATATTTGCTGTCGGAAAACCGATGGTTCTGCCTATTTTCAACCCGTGAACCACTTTTCCGCAGATTGAAAAAGGCGTCCCAAGATAATCCCAAGCAGTTTTCACATCTCCCTGATTCAGTGCGTTTCGGATTTTAGTGGAACTCACTGACACCTCATTGATTTCTTGAGCTGAAATTTCTTCTACATCAAAGCCATATACTTCTCCAAACCGTTTCATATCACTGATGTCAGCATTTCGATTGCGTCCAAAACGATGGTCATATCCAATAATTACTTTTTTGACTTTCAATCTATTAACCAAAAAATTGGAAACAAATTCCTCTGCCGTCATCTTTGAAAAAGTCTCATCAAACGGATGTATGATGAGTTGGTCAATTCCCAACAATGCTAAGGCTTGTTTTTTTTCAATAAGTGTATGGATTAATTTCAAACTGTCATCACGTTGCACGATGGTTCGTGGATGTGGAAAAAACGTAAAAACAGTAGACAATAAATCCTCTTTTTGAGCAGATTCTACCAATTTCTTTATGATTTTTTGATGCCCTAAGTGTACTCCATCAAAAGTTCCAATGGTGATAACCGTCCTTTTTGGTGAAGTGAAATTTGAAATGTCAGTTATTTCGTTCATTTTTTGAATAGTAAAATCTCCTAACGAAATCTTTTTTTTGAAAATAACGAATGTACGCTTTTTCTTTACTTTCGCTTCAAATCATTAAAAGATTATTTTCCGTAAAACTTATTATAGATGTCAATATATTTTTCTTTGATAACACGACGTTTGAGTTTTAAAGTTGGTGTCAGATGCCCTGTGTCAATGCTCCATTCATCAGAGCAAAAATCAAACAGTTTTATTTTTTCCCACTGCCCCAAATTTTTGTTCACATTTTCAACCTCAACTTCAATTCGTGCAAAAAGTTCTTTATTCTTGATAATTTCTTCGTTAGTTTTTCCAATTTCAAGATTATGACGTCTTGCCCATTCTTTGATGAAAGGAAAATTTAATTGAATAATCGCTGCTGGCATTTTCTCTCCATCACCTACAACCATTGCTTGTTCAATGAAACGCGATTGTTTTAGCATATTCTCAATAGCTTGTGGAGCAACATACTTTCCGCCAGAAGTTTTAAAAATCTCCTTTTTACGGTCGGTGATTTTCAAAAATCCTTCATTATCAAGCTCACCTATATCACCTGTATGAAAAAAATCACCACTCATTACGGAAGCAGTAAGGTCAGGGTCTTTATAATATCCCAACATCACATTAGTTCCTTTACAAAGGATTTCGCCATCATCAGCAATTTTTACTTCTACATTATTGATTGGTTTTCCCACAGTTCCTATTTTCCAATATCTGCCTGCCTCACGATTTACAGCAATCACAGGAGAAGTTTCTGTCAATCCGTACCCCTCCATAATGGGCAACCCAGCAGCAGCAAAAATACGAGCCAAACGAGGTTGTAATGCCGCACTTCCTGATACCATCATTGTTAATTCACCTCCTAATGCTTCCTGCCATTTTTTGAACACCAACTTACGAGCTATTTTCAGTTTAAAATCATACCACCAACCATTCACTCCATAAGGCTCATATTTAAATCCTAATTCTACTGACCAGAAAAAAATTTTTCGTTTTATTCCACTCAATTCAGCCCCTTTTGCATAGATTTTATCATATACTTTTTCAATCAATCGGGGAACAACCGTCATTATGTTTGGCTTCACTTCCTTCACATTTTCTCCCATTTTGTCAATTGACTCAGCAAAGTGAATGCGAAGACAGTTGTATTGATAAAAATACGTGAGCATTCGTTCAAAAATATGACAAACAGGTAAAAAACTCAAACATTTCGCACCTTCTTTCAACGGAAGTCTATCTCGACAATCAAACACATTTGAAATAATGTTATAATGAGAAAGCATTACTCCTTTGGGGCGAGCAGTTGTTCCAGAAGTATAAATAATAGTTGCTAAATCATTGGTTTTGACGCTATTTTTTCGATTTTCAACTTCTTCTTGGTTGCTTTCATCACTTCCCAAATCTAAAATCTCTTTCCAACTATGTGCATACGGAATATCATCAAAAGTATAAATTCCTTTTAAATGAGGTAGTTTTTCTTGGATTGAAGTAATTTTGTCAAGCAGTTCTTTGTCAGAAACAAAGCAATATTTACATTCAGCGTGATTAAAAATATACTCATAATCATCTAACGAAATGGTTGGATAAACAGGTACGTTTTGTGCTCCAATTTGCTGAATACCAATATCTAAAATATGCCACTCAGTTCGATTATTTGATGAAATAACAGCGATTTTATCGTTTTTTTCAACACCCATACGCAGCAATCCACGACTGATAGCATTGCTTTTTTTGATATATTCTTCAGTGGAAGTTTTTTCCCAAACTCCGTTATATTTTGTAATAAAGGCATCACTTAGCGGAAATTTTTCAAGTTGATAATAAGGAATATCAAATAAACGGGTAATAATACTCATAAATTTACAGTTTTTACATTCAAACCGCAAAGTAAAAATTAAAAACAAGAAAAACAAATTTTTTATTAATAATATATTAAAAAAAATAATCACTAAACTCATAACTAACTAAATATAAAATAGTTATAAACAAAAAAGGAAAGCATTTTTTAACAGCTTTCCTTCAAGATAAATGAAATTTATGTTATTATTTTACGACTTACTGTATGTCTAATTTGTCAAAATCATTGAAATGTTTTTTATCAACGATAGTCCCTTTTTTCAAAATCATAATACCCGGATTAGAACGAATCATCGTTTTCAAAGTGGTTTCATCGTTGAAATAAAAATCAAAATTCAATTCATATTTCTTTTTAATATCTTCGGTTTGTTCTAAAATAGATGTCAACCCAATGACCGTATAACCTTGTTTAAGAGCTTTATCCGTAACAGTTTTTACAGCGGCAAAGGCTTCTGTATCTGCTTTATCTATTCGGTAAGAAATCACCATAAGCAATTTTTCTTTATCCATCATTTCTTCAAAATAACTATTTCCATTTCTTTCAATGAAAAAATCGTGAATTGGAGGAACATAACCTTTGTCTATTTCTTTGGTTTCCACCGAAATAAACTCACCTTCCACTTTCGGATAATCACCCTGCGTGGTAATAATTTCTTTTTTACCGTTAATATCAAATTTCCAGAGATAGTCATATTTTGGCATCGGAGCGTCTTCGGGAATACTCATTGCTTTTGGAATATTTACACCTATTTTATACGGACGGAAATCTCTGACAGGCAAATGGTTATATACGTAATACACAAAAATAACACACCCAACTAATGATAATACACTAACAACCACCGGAAATATTCCTTTTGAGATAGGACGAATGTACTTCTGCCCCGCAAAAAGGAGAAGTGTCAGCACCAATAAGAAAATATCTTTTCCAAAAGATTGCCAAGGCGTAAATTTGATAGCATCACCAAAACAGCCACAATCCGTAACTTTGTTATAATAAGCCGAATAGAAAGTTAAAAACGCAAAGAAAACGAGCATTGCCAACAATAACCAAAGTGTAATTTTTTTGTAAATTCCCATAAGAAGCATTACACCCAAAATCACCTCAGCTATGCAGACAAGAATCGCAAACGAAAGTGCAAAAGGCTCTAAAAAAGGAAGATTCAGCACAGGTTGACTAAAATATTCCTCTAACTTGAAAGAAAATCCAATTGGATCGTTGAGTTTTATCAATCCACTGATAATGAATAAAATACCCACTACCAAACGAACAATATGAATGATGTATTTCATAGTTTTATATTTTTTGATTTTTGGTGTAAAATGCTAAATACCTTTCAAATGTATCAATGCAAAAACAGCATAATTTACCATATCTTGATAATTGGCAGCAATGCCTTCACTGACCAAAGTTTTTCCTTTGTTGTCTTCTATTTGTTTGATACGCAGTATTTTTTGTAAAATTAAATCTGTCAAAGAACTCACTCGCATATCGCGCCACGCTTCGCCGTAATCGTGATTTTTATTTTCCATCAATATGCGTGTTTCTGTGATTTTTTGTTCGTAAAGAATTATTGCTTGTTCAAGACTAAGGTCGGGCTGCTGAGCAATTCCCATTTCAATTTGAATCAAAGCTATCACTGAATAATTAATAATTCCGATAAACTCCGAAATTTCATCTTCCTCAATTTTACGAACTTGATTTTCTTGCAAACTCCTGATACGCTGTGCCTTGATAAAAATTTGGTCAGTCAGAGAAGGCAGTCGCAATATACGCCACGCACTCCCATAATCCTTCATCTTATTAATAAACAACGATTTACATTCGTCTATAACTTGATTATATTGTTCAACTGTTTTATCCATTGTCTTAAAAATAGCTTGGCAAAGATAATATCTTAAATACAAAATTCAAAACGTAGAACAGAAGTTTTTGAAAAAATAGAAAGCAAAGCTGAAACAAAAATTTGTTTCAGCTTTGCTTTCTATTTTTTCTACATTTTGATTACACGTGTAAAGCTCTATCACTTGTAGCTGCCAAAGCGGCTTCCTTAATGGCTTCTGTAAAAGTTGGGTGAGCGTGGCTTATGCGTGAAATATCTTCGGCACTTGCCTTAAATTCCATCGCAGTTACAGCTTCGGCTATCATATCGGCAGCTCGCGCTCCAATGATGTGAACCCCTAAAATTTCATCTGTATTGGCATCTGCCAAAATTTTCACAAATCCGTCAGTGTCCATACTGGCTCTGGCGCGCCCCAAAGCACGCATCGGAAATTGCCCCACTTTGAAATTTGCTCCTTCGGCTTTGAGCTGCTCCTCTGTTTTTCCAACAGAAGCTACTTCTGGCCAAGTGTACACAACTCCTGGAATGAGATTGTAATCAATGTGTGGTTTTTGTCCTGCCAAATATTCCGCTACTAAAACTCCTTCTTCTTCAGCTTTATGGGCAAGCATCGCTCCTCGAACTACATCGCCTATGGCATAGATATTCGGAACGTTGGTTTGCAAATGATTGTTTACTTCTACTCTACCCCGTTCGTCTTTTTTCACGCCAGCGGCCTCCAAATTAAGCCCTTCGGTATAAGGACGACGTCCCACAGCCACCAAGCAATAATCACCTTCAAGTATAACTTCTTCTCCTTTTGCGTTAGTTGCTTTGACAATAACGCCTTTTCCTTGACGGAAAACCTCTTTAACTTGATGTCCTGTATAAAACTTAAACCCTTGTTTTTTAAGCACTTTTGTCAATTCTTTTCCTAAACTTTTGTCCATTGTAGGAAGAATACCGTCCATATACTCCACCACAGAAACAGATGCACCCAAACGGCTGTAAACCTGCCCCAATTCCAAACCAATCACGCCTCCTCCAATCACAATAAGGTGTTTGGGAACTTCATCAAGTTTTAAGGCTTCAGTTGAGGTTATAATGCGTTCCTTATCAATGGTGATGAATGGCAATGATGAAGGTTTTGACCCCGTTGCAATGATAATATTTTTTGCTGTAATTTCTTCCGACTTTCCATCATTTGCTGTGATTTTGATTTGTGTTGAACTCACAAAACTCCCTACCCCGTGGAACACATCAATTTTATTTTTATCCATTAAGAATTTAACTCCTGCGCACGTTTGGTCAACCACTGATTTTTTACGCTCAATCATTTTTTGCAGATTGATTTTAACCTCTCCTGAAATTTCAATACCGTGTGCCTGAAAGTGTTTCAGAGCATCTTCATAATGGTGTGAGGAATCTAAAAGAGCTTTCGAAGGAATGCACCCCACATTCAAACAAGTTCCTCCCAGAGTGTCATACTTTTCCACTATGGCAGTTTTAAATCCTAATTGTGCTGAACGAATGGCAGCTACATAACCACCAGGTCCCGAACCAATTACAACAACTTCGTATGTTTTCATATTTCTTTACTGATAATTTTTAAATGTTAAAAATATATTTACTTATCTTTGAGTTTCCAAAGGTATAAAATTCAAGAATAAAAAAAAATAAAAAAAGGAAAATTAAGATTTTACATCCCAATTTTCCTTTTTTCAAATTTATGGATTAATTATTTATGCTCTGTTTCTTTGGCTTTTCCAAGTTTTTTATCCAATGTATCGTAAATCATTGGCGCCGCGATAAAGATAGATGAGTATGTTCCCACTGCTACTCCGACTATCATTGCGAACATAAATCCTCGTAAAGTTTCCCCACCAAACAAGAAAATCGTTACCAAAACTGCCAAAGTCGTCAATGAAGTATTCAATGTACGAGTCAATGTGCTATTCAATGCAGCATTCACCTTGTCTTTTGTCCAATTTGGTTCGTGCATATATTCACGAATACGGTCATAAATAATCACCGTGTCATTAAGTGAATATCCCACAACGGTCAAAATTGCAGCAATGAACGCTTGGTCAATTTCCATATTGAATGGCATAAATTTATAAGCAATTGAAAACACACCCAACACTAAAATAACGTCGTGTGCTGATGAAACAACCGTACCCAACGAGAACTGCCATTTTCTGAATCGGAACAAGATATAGAGTGAAATAACTACCAATGAACCAATTACAGACCAAAATGCACTGCTCTTAATATCTTCGGCGATGGTTGGACCTACTTTCATCGACTGCATAATTCCTACCATACTTTGTGAAGTAGCTCCTTCGATAAACTGCTCATACGTGTATCCCTTAGGTAAGAATTTATTCAATCCTTTATAAAGTAACTCCTGAATTTCATTATCCACAGCAGTGCTCTCCTCTTCTACTTTATATTTCGTTGAAATTTTTATCTGATTAGGAGCGCCAAACGTTTTCACTTCGGCATTACCAATAAACGGTTGTAATTCAGTAGCAACCTCCGAAGCTACTACTGGATGCTCAAAACGAATTTGATAAGTTCTTCCCCCAACAAAATCGATACCTTGATTTAAACCAACAGTTGCCAAAGAGATTACACTCACCAAAACAGCCACAGCCGAAGCTATATAACCCACTTTTCGTTTTGCGATGAAATTGATATTTACATCTTTCAACACATTTTTAGTCAATTGAGTTGAGAAAGTAAGCGGATGTTTTTTGTTTACACTCTTATCAATGAACAAACGAGTAATAAATATCGCTGTAAATAAAGATGTTACAATACCGATAAGCAACGTGGTAGCAAATCCTTGGATAGGTCCACTACCAAAGAACAACAAGATGATAGCCGTTAAACCTGTGGTTATATTAGCATCTAAAATTGAAGAAAGCGCATTACTAAATCCGTCTTTAACAGCTTGGTCAACACTTTTTCCTTTGTTGAGTTCCTCTTTGGCACGTTCAAAAATAAGTACGTTCGCATCAATCGCCATACCAATAGTAAGCACAATACCCGCAATTCCTGGAAGTGTCAGAACAGCTCCTAAACTTGCTAATACTCCGAAAATCAACAATATGTTGAAAGCCAAAGCAATGTCGGCGTAAACCCCTGCTCTTCCGTAGTAGAAAATCATCCAGCCGAAAATAAATACAGTAGCAATCAAGAAAGAATTAAATCCGCTATCGATAGCTTCTTGACCCAAAGAAGGTCCTACTACCTCTGACTGAACAATATCAGCTCCGGCTGGCAATTTACCTGCACGCAACACGTTTGCCAAGTCAATAGCCTCATTAAGGTCAAAATTTCCTGTGATTTCAGAACGCCCTCCCGAAATAGCGCCGTTGGTTACCCCTGGTGCTGAATATACGATGTTATCCAACACAATCGCAATATTGCTTTGCTCCTTAAATGCTTTGTCCGTAAGGTTTTCCCATATTCTTGCACCTTTTCCGTCCATTTGCATTGAAACAGCAGGTTGATTTCTCATATCATACGTTTGAGCAGCATCAACAATAACACTTCCTGTCAAGGCAGCAGCATTATCACGATTTCCTTTCAAAGCGTAAAGTTCAATAACATCTGATTTTTTTGAAGGTTTACCCCAAACGAATTTAGCAAATTGCAAGTTGGCAGGTAACAATCTTTTTGCCTCAGTTGAATGCAAATAGCTATTCACTTTGGCTGTATCTTTTAAACTCACACCAAGCAACACGGGTGAACCTTCATAGGTAGGCACTGGTTTGGCTAAATCAAAAAGAGGATTTACCTGCTTGGTTTGGTCAACAGAATCTTTTTTAACATCAGTCAAAAGCGAGTCAATTGCCGTTGTTGAAGTTGTTTCAGGAGCAGTATCAGCTTTCACTGTTGCTTTCAACGATTCATTCAAAGCGTTCAAGTAAGGGTAAACGTCGGTGTTTTTGAAAGTTTCCCAGAACTCCAACTGAGCCGTGCTTTGCAAAAGCGTTTTAACACGCGTAATGTCCTTCGCACCAGGAAGTTCAATCAAAATGCGCCCTGATGACCCCAAACGCTGAATGTTAGGTTGTGAAACACCAAATTTGTCAATACGTTTACGCAATACTTCAAAGGCTGAAACGATTGACTCATCAACTTTTCGTCTGATGATAGGACGTACCTCACTATCAGACATTTGGAAGTTAATTTCATCACTCAATGTTTTATTTGCAAAAACATCTGGTGAAGCTAATTTTCCTCCGTTTTTTTCATAAGCCTCGAAAAACAAATCAATGTAAGTACGGTCTGTTTTTCGCAATAATTCATCAGCCTCAGCCAATGATTTGTTAAAAATGGGGTCTTTTGAGTTATTAGCAAGACCTTTCAATATGTCTTTTACTGAAATTTGTAAGATTACGTTAATCCCGCCTTTCAAGTCAAGACCTCTATTCAACTCTTTTTCTTTCACCTCTGCGAAAGTGTATTTAGCAATCACGATGTTATAAACATCTTGACCTAACATAGAGTCTAAATACTGAGATTCAACCTTTTCACGTTTTGAAACGTAATCATTTTCTGTATTTGACACTTTCGCCTCAGCAAATGCTTTGGCTTTGTTCTCCACCCTATTTGCAACGTACGTAAACGAGAGCTGAAAGACGCTCACAAGTCCGAACAAAAGTGCAAATAGTTTAATAAGTCCCTTGTTTTGCATTTTAAAAATTAATTACTATTTTCTTTTTTTCTTCAATCGGCAAATATATGTAATTTAAGTAATATGTAACAATTTATTAAGTATTTTTTTTTCACTTTCTGTCAAAGAAATCAAACAAAAATCTCATTATGTTTTTTTAACTTCTAAAATAGATTTTTATTTAACTGTAAATAAGATTGTTACAAAATTTTCTTCAATAAAATTGATTTGCTATTCAAATTTATTTTCGGTTGGCTTTCCTATATAAAAAGCGAATTGAAATCATCGTTATCAATAAAAAGAACAACGGATAAACAAAACTTTTCACCTTCCAATTTTTCTGATTTTCAGCTACTTTTTCCCTATCCAAGAAGGCTAACTGTACTTTTTTATTGCGTAAAGCCAGAAAATCGGTATCATCAAGCAAGTAATTCAGTGCATTTTGCAAAAAAGCCTTGTTGTCATAAAATGTATTTGTCCATTTATCAAAACCCAATTCAAGCGGAATATTATCACTGATGTCGTTTTTGATAATATCGCCATCTGCAACAATAATCATTTTGGTGGGTTTACTTGTCTCTTCATTCGATTTCAATTCGATGGGTCGTATTCTATTTTTATAAACCGACGTAAATTCACCTTCTAAAAGCACCGACACAGGAATATTTCCACTTTTATACGCATTTTTATCAAGTTTTTTAACATCAATTTTCAAACTCACCTCACGAGGCGTTCCATCTGCCTTTGAAAAAGGAGAACTCGATAATAAAACCGTTTTTTTCACACCATTTTTGAGCGTATCAACTCCATTGGCAAATTGCAAACGAATAGCATCTAAATGATTGTTTATCAAATGATTATTACTTGACAGAATCATCGGATTATACACCCAAGGAATCGGCATATAACGCGTTTGACTGCCTTCGCCTGTGGCTATCATAATCTGCGTGGAATATAAATCATTGACTATCGTATAATTAACTCGAAAGCCATACTGAAAAAACATATCTGTCAGATTCAAATTTATGGGCATTGCCACTGTGCTTCCTGTTGGGTTATACAAGTCCTCAATTCCGATACTCACGTTGTCGATGAGCCACAAAACACGCCCTCCATTCATTATAAATTGGTCAATCACTTGCTTTTGTGGGTCAGAAAAAGGTTCTGTGGGTTTAGCAACTATCAGTAAATCAAAATTTTTGAGGTCATTTAATGTTTTTTCAGCGTTTGAACTTACGGAATCCAATGAAAAGGGAGCTATACGATAATATCCTTGTATAAACCTCAAAAAATCAGCCATATAAATGTCATCTAACGTCCCATTGCTTTTTAGCATCGCGATTTTTTTTCTTTTGTTGAGCGTAAGTTTATTCAAAGCATCGGTTAGGTTATATTCAAGGCGCTGTACTGAATTTTGCACACGCTCTTGGTCGGTAGCACCTAATTTATTAACAAAAAGTGCTACTTTTTCCGACTTTTCACCATTACTAACAATCGCCCAAGGGAAAATATATTCAACTGACGACTTTCCAGCTTCGTTTTGTGAAATTTGCAACGGATTTAATCCAAAATCAATCAATTCCTGTAATGTTTTCTCAACATTTTCTTCTCCTTCTAACGGATTTACGAAATTAAAAACAATATTGCTATTAAAAGCCGTATATTCCTCCAAAAGTTGCAAAGTTTCAGTTTGTAATTTCTTAAATTCAGTTGGAATATTTCCTTTCAGGAGCACATCAACCACAATCGGCGAGTTGATTTTTAACAAAGTTCTGCGAGTTGTTTCAGAAAGTGTATAGCGTTTGTCTTGGGTCAAATCCCAACGCGTATGCCATTTTTCGGCAATAAAATTGATTGCCAACAAAACTAAAAATGCAATAACAACCTTCAATCCTATTTTATTAAAAAATACTTTCATAACTTATAACTTTTTAAAGATAAGGTTGTTATATACAAAAAAAATCCAATTACAGACAGAAAATAAACCACATTACGGCTATCAATCACTCCACGACTAATGGCATCAAAATGTGACTGAAATCCGAATTGTGAAAAACTTTCAGGAAACATCAACTCAACGGTTTGGTCTAACCCAAAAAAGAGGAAAAAACACAAAAAAGCAGCCAGCACAAATGAAATGATTTGATTGCTTGTAACAGATGATGCCCAAAGCCCTACGGCAGCAAAAGCAGCACTCAACAGAAAAAGAGCCAAATAAGAACCTATCGTGCCCGCTATGTCTAAATTTCCTACCGGATTTCCTAAAATCCACACCATATATATATATAGGATTGAAGGAATGAGAATTACGAACAACAAAAATAGTATTCCAAAGTATTTTCCTAAAACAATTTGTAATGTGCTTATGGGTTTGGTGAAAAGCAACGCCAACATTCCACTACGTTTTTCCTCTGAAACGGAACGCATTGTCAAGGCAGGAACTAAAAAAACGAAAATCCACGATGAAATCCTGAAAAATGGAAGTAAATCAGCAAATCCGCTGTTAAATATGTTGTAATCCGTTTTTAAAACCCACAAAAACAGCCCGTTTAAAATAACGAAAAGCCCGATAACAGTAAAGCCTATGGGCGACGTGAAAAAATAACGAATTTCTTTTTTGAATAGTGCGTACATTGTAATTCAAAAAGTTAGAAGTTATATAGTGTGATTGAGGTTTGAAATCTGAAATCTTTCACAAAAATCCCAAACCTCAAACCCCAATCGCTCAAACTTAATTTTACTTATTTTGATTTTGTATAATTTATTTTCAATACCAAACGCTTATCAGCATCAACACTTGAACTGTTTCCGTAAATAACTGTACTTAAAGGTGTAGTAACTGTATTCATTGGGATATATTTCTCTTCATCAGTTGAATTTAAATAACTCACAGCAGATGTGTTTTTAACATTTGAAGCTACAACAACCCCAATTGGCACATTTTCAGCATCATTTTTAATCACATTCAATACGTGATTTGTCAATCGGATTCGATAATAACTACCTTTTCCGTTTTCTTTCTGTAATTTTCCTAAATGATGAGACATTGCATTTGCAGCAACCGTTGCTCTTGTTGTTGGGTCATACTGATAATCTGCCAAAATGCCTCCCGTTTTTGTATTGAAAACATAAATACGGTCGGGTTCTTTTCCATAGGTTACAGATTGGTCAACATAAAGGAAAAGACTTGCGTCACTGACCAAAACATTTTTTGCTTTGATTTCAGCCAGCTCAGCATCAGTAAATAAATTGAATGTGGTTGTATATCCTTGTCCGCCACTTAAAAACACGCGCGAAACATTGCTTGTATCAGTATCTACGGTAATATTTTCCCCTGAATTATCAAAAAGATTTGCTGTTATGCCTCCCAAATTCAACTCATAACGTGTTGGTACTTTGTGAGTTGTATTATCAACTTTCACATCATAAGTGTACACGATTTCGATTTTGGCGTTTGCCATATTCAAGAGCATCATCAAATCTTCTGAAAAATTATCTGCCACAACTGAAATTCCTCTGAAATAGTTTTTAAATGCCGTGGCATTTGACAGTTCACTACTTCCCTCTTTGTCCAAAATTTTTGTTTGGAAAAAAGTTGCGTCTAACGGAATGCGAATACCCGGAGCTAAAATATCATTCACCGTAGTAGATTCATTTTCAGTGGTTCTTGGGTCATCAAGTTTATAGCGAGTTATTGACTTAT